>NZ_FNSW01000003.1 GCF_900104695.1 Paenibacillus sp. GP183 | reverse complement strand
GAAAACGAAGCAAAGGATTCTCAGGATGCTGAACATCTTCGCAGTGCGGCTTTCTATCAAAAAAATTTAACGGATATTACAATGCTGGTGCATTTACGAGAAGGCAAGGTGTACGGATTCCGCGAAAAGATTTGTTTTATGACGCGGTATTGGAAGCTTTGTTTAACCAATTCTGATGTAAAAGCTGTCCATGCGATGCATGACATCTTTACTGCGATGGACATACGTGGCGATTACAGCTTTGAAGATATTGTGGTTTATTCTAGGTCGGCCGTTTCAGCATGGGAAAAGTGGAAAGAGTTCTGGCGAAAGGGATACAATTACCATCAGAAAACGTTGATTGAATTTTTTAACATCACACCAGAAGAGCAGCGTCACATGACGTTTCTGATGAACGAGGAAGAAGCGACTCGAAGAAATAAGGAACGGGACCAGAAATATCAATCTCGAATACGAAAATCAAACGGTGCCGTTACTCACGATCAAACGAAATTTATGATTCTAGAAGTGATTAAGGAGAATCCGGAGATGAAGGATTACAAAGTGGCCGAAATCGTTAAAGAAAAGCTTGGAAAGTGCAGTGAGATGACGGTGAAAAAGGTTCGTTTAGCAATACGGAAGTGATTTTCCCATTTTCGTCGCCCCTAGTATTATCTTCTTTTTAGGTCACTAGGTTCAAAGTAGTTTGCCCTTGATATTACTGGATTTTTAAATAGCTAAATTTTGATAACAGTATTCCCTTTAAGGAGGAAACGATTTTTTAGATTGGCGGACGTAGCCCAAGCGGGAGCGTGAAATTTCTGCATAACGTTCCGTCATACTAGTTGATATATTGAATTGGGGAATGGTGGAATGTCATGAAATATTTCGTTAGAGCATCGCTTTGTTTGCTGTTGGTATTGACTGCCACGGCTTGTACACAATCAGAACCGGCAGCAAAGCCACCGTCGATCGTACTTCCGCAGCCTGATGTTACAGCTACAAGTCCTGCACCGACACCGGTTAAAAATGAAGCGGATAGCAAGCAAATCGGCTTTTTAGCTGCTGATAATTCGGGGGCTCTCTTCCTTCAATGGACGGAACTGGACAATAAGCTCACGGGGCAACTGATCAATACGTCTGTCGTGGCGACAAGCAATCCGCTGAAAGTAGATAGCGTAAACGTTTCGTTTACCGGTATTCATAACGGAATTGCGATTAGCCTAACCATCAACGGCAAAACATTGACCGGCACGCTAGAGAAAAATCAGCTCACGCTCGTTGTTCCAGGGGATAACGGCACACTGGAATCTCATGTTTTAATGCCAGGTACCGTTGAAGATTACAATAAGGCTGTTGCGGATATGCAATCCAGCACGAAGAACATAAATGCGAAAGAAGCCCAGCTAAAAGCTGATGCCGATAGGATTTACAATCAGCAAAAGGCAGTTAATGACGCGAATAAACGATTAGGCAGTGTGCTCGCCGCTATCCAGTCGGAGGCGAAAGACCTAGCATCAGAAGTCACTTACGACGATATTTTGAAGGCTTACGAAGAAACTTGGAAAAAGATGAAGGAGGATTACGCAAAATTAAAGAGTGATGCGAGCGTGAAGCCGCTGACCGCTGTGCAGCTTGGCACCGTAGAGGTGGATCGCGGAACTATGCAGGTCGATCACGGCACGTTCATAACGCATGGCGGTTCGATGCTAGTGCGAAACACCTCTATTAATAACTCAATTAACCATATTCAGAGCAACATTAAAGCTGCTCTGAATACGTGGAACACGTTACTGGCAGCAGTCGCCAACGATACAACCGGCACCAAAGCACAGTTTACTGCTGACGATGTAACGAACGCAGTAAAAACTGGTCAGCAGCAAATCGATTCAGCAACCGCCATCATGCAAGCGGCAAAAGCAAAGCAAGCGGAATACGATCAAAATGATAAGAGCACTCTCGCGGAAGCAAACCAATTCGTTAATGGGCTAAAAGCGAATCGTTAATGGGCTAAAAGCGAAAGATTAAGCCGAAGGAGACCCGGTTCCGCAATTGCATAACGTTCGTCATACCGTTTTACTGAGGAACGCTATAAAAAGGGGTAATACCAGCGTAGCTGTCACAGACCACAAACGTATGGATGGTAATTATCACTATGTTTTTTCACTACCCCTATCAATTATGAATGTCTTTTTTCATGCGGATCACCATGAAATCCCCCCCGGACCCCCTTATTTAAACACATAGCATTTATGCTTTTGGAGAGACTTTGTTTTTGGACATGCTGACAAAAGCCGGTGTTTTGTACACATAACGTGGTTAGCAAACCAGTAGCAAAAAAAAGGTCAGCCAGAACTGACTGGCTGACCTGATAATCATTCTGACCGGTATCTGCGTTCATTGTCATGAAAGCTGCGAATACAAATGACCGCAGTTGGTGGATTTGGACGTCAGTTCGCATTTATTTTGGTTCGCTTACATACAGAACGCAGATACCGGTCAGAATGATGACTAGCCCTTATTAAATTATGAAGGTGGAAAGAATGATGACCAACAGAATAAAGAGAGTCAGGGTAATTCCAATATGACGACCAAATCCTCCAACTACGCTCATTCGTATTCACTCCTTTCAATCAATCTACTTATACTATATTTTTTTATTTCGGAAATGCTTGGGTAAATGCTATATCTATAAGTCTAATTTTATGACCAAACATAGAAAACTAGATTTCAACCTTTGCGGTCTGTGACAGTACGCTGGTATTACCCCAAAAAAAGAAACATCCCTAAATGTCGTGCCATCTTTAGCCTATCGGCTTTATATGCCACTTCCATTCAGTGATGTTTCTTTTTTTACGCTTACAGTTTCGTTTTAAGACACGTTATTAAAGCCAGAAAGGGGAATATTCGCGACAACCTTTTAAAATCGAAATTTGGGCCATTCTCGTGCGTCTCACATCGAAACGAAAGGCATGGATTGCCCCTTTTGCTGTTTTCCTTTTTCAATGGCGGATTGGATCCGCTGCTGCTTTGATTCGTGATCTCGGTGTGTAGGCGACTGCAACCGGCTCACATATAATTCGCCGAGATTCGGAATTGCTTTTTCATTTTTCACGTCGATCCAAAATCCGGGATTGTATAGTTTGGCAGCAGCTAGCATGGCGTTAACCACTTTGTTTCCAGCATGATAAGCCCGATCGGAATCAAAAACTTCGCCCGGCGGAAATTGATCCAGGTAATTCTTCGCTGCGGTATAGCTCGAAAGCAAGTTCGAAATCAATTCGAGGTTTGGGTTCAAGACCGCATGCGTAATAAAACCAAAGTCGGCCAAAAACTGCAGATAGGATCGCACCGTTTCGTTCATTTGATCATAGCTGTACTGGAAGTATCGAGAATAATTCTGGTTGGTGGTCGCAACAGATCCAAGATTCATTTTGTTTTCGTATTCAATCCGATTCATCCAAAAGCTCGAATAAAAATCTCGAAAATTTCGGTTAACTTTGATACATGCAACCGTGTTCAGCTGCTCGTCTCGTTTAGCGAGCCGTTCTTTAAATGCATCTTTTTTAATCTGCTCATAGCAGCCTTCGGCTTCGTTATAGGCGAAATGAAATATTTTTCGATGCACAGATGTCGGTTTTACATACTGCTCGTTATTTGGGTTTAAATCTTTAAGTCCGAATTCTCGAATAATCGTCACCAGGCCGAGCCCATGGGCTTCGACTAAATAGGTGCAGTATTTTTGGCCAATGTACGGGAAAAAATCTTCTCGCCGGTAGACCGGAAAAATAACATATCCCTTTTGCAAAACTTCGGGTGTGGTCAGTGGAACCACATCCGTTTCATAAAATGTGTTTCTCCAGTTGACCAACTTTGGATCCTGGCTCAAATCGTTTTCGCGGATTTCAAGTTCGGGAATTAAACTGGGGTTGAAAATGCTCATGTTCTTCACCTCTCTTAACCAGCTCATACTACCATAAAATACCAAAAAATATGTAAATTTATGGTAAAATATAATATATATTTGTGGCGTAAAAAACCACCGAATGGAGCTCTTAAACTCTGTTCAAATTGCTTCTAATCAATCAAAGAAAATAGGAGGATTCAGCAATGAAATTCCGATTCAACAAGGAGTTGTTCGAGGATGACACCTTGAAGCCAATTTTGTTATGTCCAAAAAATCATGTAAAAAGAGGAGATGAATACAATGAGTAGGCACGGAAAAATTTCAGTTTGGCTCATCATAATTATTTATTTTGTTTTAATCGTTACCGTTTCCTAATTTTCAAACACACGGGTTTTAAACCAGGTAATCTTCAACTGCACGGTCTGCTGGGCACCGTCACCTGAAACGCACGCCTCTGAGGTAACTTGGAGTGGGGCTTGACCTTCCGGGTAAGTCTGACAACATCCTGATTGAGTTCAGGAGGGGCTGGCAGTCTACTGCTAACGTGTTTGGAATGCAGGATCTTAGCTTGGGCGAAGGAATCTTTTGTAGGGGTGCCGACTGCGTGTCGGCGGCCGTACAAAAGATTCCGAGAGCTGATGGGACCTTGAGCGAACGAAGTTCGAGGCAGCGGATCCGCTGCCTCGGCCGAGAGAGCGAAAGGGCACAGCGGCGTACTAAGCAAGGGTTGAACGGTTATGTGGTTGCAGCTGGCGGGTTTCCAGCTGCTATCACATAACCAGTTCAACGCGGGACGCTTTTTCCCGTGTTGTGCTGGTGGGGGGACCCGTTTGGTAGAGATTCTAGAATTAATTTTGGAAGCGTGTGTGAAGGCTGAATGCCTGAACACGCCGACAAAATTGATTCGTAGAAGAACACCAAGAACGGGGAAGGCCTTTGGTTTTAGAAGATTAATGCCATAAAATATAGAGCTTGTTCACATGGGAGGTGATGATTGATGTCAAAAAAAATAGCTTCGGAAAAGAGATTGGAAAAGTCGATCGAACGGATCGAGAAAGTTTTTAATTGGGTAGCCAACGACGGCTTCGCCGTTGCCGATAAGAAAAAGAAAAAAGGCGTGGATCCAACCACGAGAGAAGATTACGAACAAAAAACGATGCACTTCATGAAAAAGTATTATGAAATCTACAAAGAGCCCGATATTACGAAAATCGATATCGAAAATGGAAATAAGCTCATGAAAGAGCTTTATGGCAAAAATGCTTATTCCATCCAGCACCAGGTGCATGCGATTCATTTCTTTCAAGAGGCGGCAGTCAAGTCTCAAGTATTTAAAGAATCGGTGTCGCTGATCGATAAAAAAGAAATGCTAGGCTATTGCCGGGAGAACAAATTGGTTCGCAAAGCTGAAGATTCAACGACGCTGAAGGCCACGCATGAACAAATCGATCGCGTGGTGGAGGAGCTGCACAAAAGTAAATCGCCCTTTAAAGAACAAGCGATTCAGGTTCTTGAAATGGGGAGGCACTTTGGCACACGAATTTCCGGTGCGTTAGCGATGACGGGAAAAGATATTACCGTTCGCAGCGAAGAAGCCAGTTTGCACATTTTCGAAAAGGGAAAGCACCATCGCTGGGTCGATATTGATCAGGAAACCGCGGTTCGCTATGCAGAAAGCTTGAAAGACTCGCTGGACGACAACCAGGGCCGGTATCTCATCAAGCCCCTCAGATACACCACAGGCGACCACAGAGGCCAAATTATGGACAATCGCACCTCCGGACAGCGTTTGGCTCACGTTATTGAAGAGGCAGCAGAGCGAGCCGGTGTAAATACCGACGAAAAAAGTTTTTCAGCTCACTCTTGCAGAGGCACTTTTACGCAGGATCGCATTAATCACTATGCCAATAAATCACTGGATCATTTGGTTCACACGGATCTGAGGAAGAAAATCGAAAAGAACAATGATCTTCAAAAAGAATTGGCTGAACAAGGCTTTAAAATCACCGATATCGAATCAAAAATGGCCACGCTTGTTCACCGCATCAATCATGTCAATGCAACCACGCGAAGAACAACCGAGGATCGCGAAGCCAATCACAAAGAGCTTTGTTTATTCCTCGCGAGTCTGGACACCGGGCATTATCGCACCGATGTCATCCGATTTTACGGAAAATACTTAGGTTGAAGATAACGGATCCGCGAAAAATCAACGCTTATTTTTTAAGAAAAATTAAAAATTTGATCAAATCTCCGTTCTAAAACCCATCAAAACGTCATTTTCGCCGTTTTGAGGGCTTTTTCGATGAAAATTGGGGTCAAAGGCGGTGGAGGTGGACTACACCATCAAAATCCAAAAAAACAAAAATTCTATGTTATCAATAAATAATATTATCGATAATTAATTATATTTATGTTTATTATTTTTTAATCATCAATAAAATAAACTATCGATATTTAATATTATATATAAATTAATCATGGTATTTAATTATATAATCATCGATAAAATAAAATATCATTGAATCAAATTAACGATATAAAAATAAAAAAAATCTAAGAAAAGGTTGATATATAACAACATTTTAATGATAAATAAAACGAAATCAAAGTCTTATTATGTTTAAAATGACTTATTGATATTCATAAATATAAATACTAATCATCAATGAAATTTATTATCGTTGTATCGGTGGTGAGACGAATTAATAACAAAAATTATAAATATCTTTATCGATAAAAATTATCATTTATAATGAGAAGTATAGACAACTTTATGAAAATTTGTTATAATAAAATATCGATAAAATTTATAATCAATAAATTAAAACATTGATAAATATTTATATCAAAAATATATAATATTGATAAATATACTTATTGAAAATATTAATCATCAATAATTTAGAAAATCAATAATGAAAAATATGAATGAATTTGTGTATCAATGGTTAAAATTATAGATAGATCCCATGAAAAAATAATGGAGGAGGACCCAAAATGGCAAGACAAACGTATTCTCCGGGCTATATATCGCCCCAAGACGCGATTCAGAAGCTGAAAAATGCCGGATTTTTGGATAAAGTGACCTATCCAGACCAGGCGTTGCGTAAATTGCTTAAAGAAAACTCCATCGATGGCAGTGCACCACCGAAAGATCGGCCTCAGCTGGGCTGGGAAGTCAATGAGAGCAGCCTGGATGAATACATTCGACTGCAAAAGATGGCCCCTGAGGAGCTTCGGACGGCTCTGCGTGTTGCGAAAGATAGCCACAAGCTGCTTCAAGAGGCTACGGATCGGCTGGAGAAACTCGAAAAAGAGAACCGAAGCTTACAGCGGAAATTAGCCAAATACGAACCTGAGGAGAAAAATCCTCGAGGTCGGAAGAAGGCAAACAGCAGCACAGAGCAACAAAAAGTGGATGCTGAACAACCACCGGCAGAAGAAAAAGATGAAAACCAGCTCGAAATTAAGCTCGAAACGGGAACGGAATCGCAAGAATAATAAAAAAGCAGCCTAAAAAAAGGCTGCTTTTTTATTATTCGAAACCGAATTCACTTCTCAACTGCTCTTCATAATGCTCGTCCACATATTGTTTAACGAAGTCTTGGCGTTTCGCGTGATCTTCTTCCTTACGAAACAATCCAACCCGCTTAACACGCTCTTGTTCGGGCTTCTGCTGCCATAGCTTTAAAGCCTCGTTCTCGAGTCGACGGAGAACTCGTCTCTCGGCAAACATGGCTTCCATGCGATCTGTTTTCTGCTGCACCGGATCCGCCGCCTGAGGCACCTCTTGGGTAGCGGATTGCAGGGCGATGAGATGCTGTATATTTTCTTCTAATGGCTTACTCGGATCGAATCGGCCGCTGCTTAATAAGAAAAACTGCATCATCTGCGTATGCTGCTGCATCATTTCTTGCATATCATCCACCTTTTTTTCAAGGTTGCTGTGGATTTTTTGTTCTTCGAACGGAACCACTTCACCGTTTAACCATCCGCTGACTTGGTCATAGCTCCAGTTTTGTTCCTGGATTTTCTTTTTGATCGCATTGAGCAGCTCCACGTTTTCTTTTGAATATCGGCGATGGCCGCCATTTGTACGGGAAACCTGAATGTTAAAATTCTTCTCGTAAAGCCGTATAAGGTCATCTGACAATCCTGTAATGTCTGAAACTTGCTTCTGTGTAAGCAATTTTGGCGTGTTTTTGCTGTTTTCTTGGATTGATTCCATGTTACACCTCCAATTTTTAAAAACCTAGAATCCGCTAAACCTTATAAATACTTAACTATATTAAATATTGGAACTCGAACGTTCTACCTTTGATTCGGGGTTTTGATTCTATCTTTTATTCTAGGTTTTTTCGTAGTTTCATTCAAGGTTTCATAGAAATAATTTTTCAAACGCTTGGTGTGTACGACTTTCTGGAAAAAAATCGAATCCAAAACCTCGAAAAGGTTTGCTATTTCGGGAAAATTTTAATCGGACAAACGTGGATCCGGATCCGGTCCGAGGGGTTGGCATATTTTTCAAGCTGGACTATACTTTTCTCAATATACTGTTTTGTCGGGGGAGATGCTTCCTATGTCGGTCTATACACCAAAAGGTATCAAAGTACGCATTAGTGTGGATGTAAGTTTTGCTCTAATGGCTCGGTTATACCCTAAAGTTTCTGCGTTTCGCGTGTTAAAAACAACAGAGGGTGTTGATGAGATACCGACAACATTTGGATTCATCGCAAGCCTTATTTGTCTGTTTAATAAGGTTGATCCCGTTACATTTTTTATCGCAACTTTGATTTCGATCGTATGTGGGCTATTAATTAAGGAATTTGGTATTGCTCTTGTTGTGCCAGGGATTATACCGCTGGGTGGTCTTTATAATACGATTAATATTTTGATGTTGCCTTCTATTTTGCTCGTGATCCTTAGTTACATTCTTATTGGGTGGCAAGCAGTTGTAGCGTATATTGGTGCAAGATTCGTTGCATGGATTATATCTTTTGTATTAGAATTTGTTTTCACTTCGCAATGGAAGAATAAGATGGGTTACGCCTTTACTGGGTCTGAAAGGAGCTTTTTTGCTGCGTACTGTTATTACGCGAGAAAGCAAGGGCGATCGATTGCTTTCGACCTTACCGATGAAGAACTGGAACCAGAGAATTGGGAAGGTGTTTTTGACCACTTAGCCGATACTAACCCACACGTTGTGCAAAGGTTCACTGCTTCTTAGAAAAAAATGGAGGTTGAATAAATGAGCGTCCCATCTTCAAGTGCAACAAAATTAGATCTATCGCCATATATGAATACACCAGCACCAGAAAATGCAAAAATACTTTCACAAAACATCCATGAGAATCATTACACATATTCGTTGGATTATACTGTACTTATAGCAATCATAATAGTATGTATCACAGTCATAACAATTACATTGTTAAAAAAAGGGAGCCGTTAAGCCAGATAAAAAATGAGCATAACCCAACATGAAGCAGCTGCACTCATCGTCAAGCACCAAAAAGACGCATATGGATGGGATACCACGGTTAAGGAAATCTTATCGAATCCGTGGCATAAAGTAGTCGGCTACGAATGGGTAGCGAAGACTTATTACGGGATGGATAACTTTTATGCTTCCCTGGATGAGGTAACGGATCCAACCGATGGCATGAGCGTCAATGTACTGGTGAGTGCTGAGAGATATGATAATTACTTATGGCTTAGAGGAAAATGGGTATTCAATAGCGAGGTCACGATTGATATGTATAAGTAAATACAGCCCGAATGTGATATAATTAATCACAGTTCCTGCAAAAGTAATCCGTCAACTTCTCAGGGTTGGGGCGGATTCTTTTTCTTTTAAGCCGCGTGAAGGTATAGCTTTCGCAATGACGGAAATATATAATAATAAATGAAAAACCCTGCCGGGTGTACCAGCCGGCAGGTTGTGGTTCATACAGCATCTCGTTTTCGGAAACCATTCTAGCCAATGGTTTCTTATTTTTTGCGGCCCTTCTTCATCCAGGCTGTGATTTTTTTCATCACCAGTATCCCAAACATCACATCCCAGTACAGCTTGTCTGGGTTTTCCAAGCACCAGTTTTTCGCATGTTGCAACAGCTCCCACATCTCTTGTTCCTCCTTTCTCTTTCGTTCAGATCCGACAGGCGACAGTTCAAGCCCTCAAGGTTCATCACCTCCCTTCTCATAGTCATAACTTCCGAGGCGTTCTTTTAATGCTACTCTCGATCAAGTCCATTGTTACACCTCTACTTTTAACCATTTGCGATCCCAACCGTCAATAGGGAATTTATAAGCTTCTATAAGCTTCCGAAGTGCAGGTGCTCATATATAAGGCTACTCTCTATCAAGCCCATTGTTGACACTTTTACTTCTAACCTTTAGAAACGCTCACCGTCAACTCCGAAGTGCTTCATTAGCAGCGACCCAATATATTACTTACTCCCTTTCAAAAAAAATATTAACTACCTATCTACTAAACTTCTTGGAAGCGAAAAAATTATGCGGTCAGGAACATGTTCGGATAAACCCAAAAAGGGAGCTCCACACAACGGGGGGCTCCCTTCTTTCGATCTGCTTTTTACGATTAGCTTTTAGAACACTCACTAAGTATTTTTCAAATACATACTTGATTTCCTTTTAAAATGCGGTTATGATGGATTAGTCAGGTTTTATGAAATTACTTAAAGACCTTGATACAAAAGCATTTCGTAAGTATTAAACACAATTTTACCCAATACTTAAGGAGGGATGCAATGAAAAATGTTTGGTTAATGAAAACCTATAAAGAATGGTCAGAGCGGTTTCTTCAAGGAAACTTCATCGCTATTGATGAGAAGGGTGTTGACCAGGACAACTATGGAAATTTAACAAAGCCGCAGCGTAAAGCCTTATTCGAGGCCTTGAAAGCCAAAAACACCTCTCGTCGCTACGGCCACATTCAACGTTTCTTCGACCAGTTTTACGATGAAGTCCTGGAGGATGATGTGTTAGTTCTCGGTACGGGCCAAACCACCAAATTCTTGGTTACCGCTATAGTGAGAATCAAAGGCACCTCGTACTTCTACCCATCTCCAAGTGAAGAAGACTCCAGACACCGCTTTGAGGTCGAAGTCCTTTGGGCAGGGGATCCGTTTGAAGTACCTGAATGGGGCTGGGCAAACCGACTTGAAAAGATGGATACGCCGGATCGCCTGAAGCAGTTTATACAGATGTACATGAGCTTATAAAATACAAAGGGGAGCCCCTTATAAGGGGCTCCCCGTGTCAAGAAAATGTCGGCTGCTTCATGCTTATTTTGTCGGATTTCACGTCTTGAAAATCACAGCAAATCGACGAAAATAGAAGATATTGGGATGTAGGCTTGTATTAACTGTGCTATTCCGTGTTTCATTCATTAGATGCACAACATTTTGTGTTGTATAATGAGACTCGCATACAATATCTGGGTGTTAGTCCCCTTCCTTTTAAGGAGGTGGGGGCTATGATCAAAATTGCTAATGTACTTAAGCTAATGCTGTCTGTCTTAATGGCATTGCTTGCCGTGCTTAGGCTAATGCTGTCTATCGTTATAGCATTACTTGCCCTTCATACCTACTTTAAGTAGCAGCAAAAAACCTACCTCCGGGTCCAATCGAAAGTAGGCATTTCGCGGAATTTTCTTTAGTAGCTGGCTTTGATGTAAAAACTTGAAGGGGATCTCCAAGGTATTGTGGCTAAAAACAAGAGTGCGTCAACACTCTTGTTTTTATTTATCTGGAGATACAATAGTTATCAGTTATGCTTTATTTAAGGTAGCACACCGCTTACTTAGTGTAAAGAAGGAATTCATCGCAAATTGTCCTCGAAACAACCACTTATCGGGTGTTTTCGGGTCTTCTCCATACCAGAAAGCCCCTTTTTGGGGCTTTCTGATTTTATGCGGTTTCTATAGTTTCCGTTGTTGTCGGTCGTCTATCAATCTTTTCAGCTTTAACGACCTTAAATGGGGTCAAGCCGCTGATGAATTTTGTTCCGTCGCTTGTATCGTTGATTCTCTCGGTAAAAAATGAACGAGCAAAGTGCCGTTTTGTGTTTGGGTCTTCATCGATGCCGACATGAACGTACACTTCGTCTGTGGCACTATAAGCTAGTAATTTTGCTTCGATCCGTGTACTGCTTGGTGTACCGCCGGTGAAATCCAAAAGAATTTCTGGCGACTCCACGATGTTCGGCAGCAGATAAAAAAATACTAGCTTGTCCTTTATCTGTTTAAACTTACCTTTGTTAAGCTTTTTCAAATGCTGAAGGGTGATCACGCCGTTTTTAATGTTGTCATATCCTTCAAGGCGGAAATACTTATCGAGCTCCTTATTTTTCACAGAACCAATAGCCACCTTGCCAATACCGGTCAGGTGACAAAAATGCTCTTTATCGAAGTCCAGGTTAATCTCCATGCCGTTATCCAACGTGAACGCGTAGGTGTACGGTACCAAGAAGGCTTCATAGTAGGCCTGCAAAAGTTCCAATGATATTTCATCAATTTTTGGTTTAGATATGAGTTGTGAGAGTGTTAGTACGTCCAATGGTAGATTCTCCTAGAAAAAATAAAAGCTCTGATGAGCAACATCAGAGCCTGGTTCTTTTTAAGATAAACGACTAAGGTATCCGTGTCTTATTTAACGTCCCCACGGCGTGGAATCGAGGGTCGTGGCCCCGATGACATTGTATGGTTTTGATCCCATACGTCCTATGTAATTATTACCCTATTCTATGCCTGATTATTCGTTTTGTCAACGGACAGTTGGCTTAAAGGAGTTTTATCTTAGGGATCCTCCTTGTCAGAATGTCCCTTTTTGGGGCTTTCTGATTTTATATCAACGGAGAAGCTATTAAACAATTACGCGGAAATGTTTAATATAAAAAGCCAGTTTAAAAGCTTCTTATATTTTTTTTTTTGAAAAAGAAGGATTTTTGTTTAATTTATCAAACATATTTAAAGAGGAGTGTGATCTAAATGACATGCGAACCTATTAAGGACAGACAAAAAGTTAAGGAAATGAAAGAAGTATTACAACGTGGGCAAAACGGCTTTCGCAATCGCTTGTTTTTTGAGTTCGCTCTTGCTACTGCATTAAGAGTTTCTGATATATTGTCGCTCCAGAAGAAAGACATCGATTCCGGGCACGTTCGGCTGAAGACCAAAAAGACGGGCGTTTACAAATACATCCAACTGAATCCGATTGTACTGCAGATGCTAAATCTGCACCTGGAAAGCCTTAAAGATCAAGATTTGATTTTTGATTTCGGGCGGATCATGGCCTGGAAAATCATAAAAGATGCCGCTGACTACGTCGGAATCAAAAATATCTCGACGCATTCGACAAGGAAAACAGCAGCCTGGCACTTTTACTATGAATCCGGTAAAGATATCCGCAAGACCATGCAGCTGCTCGGTCATAAAAAGACGGAAGAAACGCGGGTGTATCTGCAGATCACCGAAGACGAGGTAAACAACCAGTTGAGCCGAATGTATATATAAAGCCAGGAAAACCTCGGATAATAACAAAAAGAATAATAAAAAAGAATAATAAAGAAACGCCAGCGATGGCACGCTGACGTTTCGGTGTGGGTAGGCACCCAAAAAATATTTGATATATTGATAATAATATATTTTCGATGAAAAAATCAAGAATCCTTTTGGTATTTTCAGCTGGTTATTATTTCATGGTGTCTGCCTGCCCCCCTACATGCCACAGCAAAAGGGAGGGTTTTTGTGTTTATATGGGTAAAATAGCGGAAATTTATGAAAATTATCAAGCTGAAGCTCAGTGGGGACATCGTTTCTTTGTGTCCCAAATTGAAAAAGCGGCTGAAATAGAGGAAGCTGAAAAAAACCAATGGGGCGATCGTTCCAATATTTTTACGCTCGGCAAGAAAATCGCCGAGATGGAGTGGTTTGAGAAGCCAGAGCGTTTATACTCAGCGAAAACCCAAGTTGAAAAGTATTTTGGGTGGTTGGGACTGGTCAAGGATCGCAGAAGCCGCCGGATCCTCACTGCTGAATTATATGACTACTGGGTGAAAATCCCGGATGAAAAATACGAAGAGCTCCTCAAAGATGAAAAAAAGGAACTCAAACAAGAAACCGTTCATGAGCTGCACTTTACCGACATTCCAAACCCAAATTCAGAATTCGGCGTCTTCCATGACGAAATCATGTTTCATGAAGATCCGGTGACCGAATATAAGCGGTGGATTGTCGAAGGAGACGCGATACGTCAGCAGGCTGCAATAACATTTGGCGAAATCAAAGCTCGCAAACAGGGATATGTAAAAACGAAAGCGATGTCCCACCGGCCTTATGATTTAAAAAGAGCCAAGAAGTACATACCGGAAAACACGAGAAATAAAGACAAACAATACATAAACACATCCATGACGTACCAGAAGAAAAATGATGTACGTCGACTCGGAGAACGCGTTACCGAATACTGCATGCTGTTTTCGGACTTGGATTATTATAAATTACCGGAGTTCGAAGGTGTAAATCAAAAGAAAGTGCTCCAAATGGTGTTTGCTGCATTGGACGATGCCGGATTTCCACGACCCACACAAGTCATTTTCAGTCGTGGGCTGCAACTGATTTGGCTAACATCACCGATACCAGAGTATCGCTATAGAGAATGGCAGATGCTGCAGAAAAAGATCCATGGGATCTTAGGTGCATTTTTGCCGGATTCAGTCGCTATGAAAGACAAAGTGCGTGTATTGAGACTTGTTGGAACGATACATGAAAAGACCCGCGAAAAAATTCATGCCAAGTCCTACACCAATGACCGTTTCTTATTTGATGATTTGATCCACACGTTTTGCCAAGTAGAGCTCGAACAGTTGCAAAAACAAGCCGCCTTATATCGCCAGAAAGCGTTAGAACGAGAGCAAAAGGCTCTGAAGATGCTAGAAGGTGGCGTCAAAGGAAAACCCGTCA
>NZ_FNSW01000002.1:300000-398744 GCF_900104695.1 Paenibacillus sp. GP183 | reverse complement strand
AAGAATATAGAAATGCCATACATATCCAGGTCCAAGGCTTGGGTTAAATGGATAGGGACTACCATCCTAGGAAGTAAACCGAACTCTTATCGTCGTTACTTCTCCATTATTCGTTTGTATTGTATCCTTCCAGCCTTTTTCATTGAGTGGAGGCGCAATAGGTTGACCTTGCAAATATGGGTCTTTTGCCCATCTAACGTAACTTCCAAAGAACCAGTAGTGAATGCACCACAAAATCCAATCCCTAGCACAGACCAAACCCATAACGGAATTGAATCATGGGTAAGCCAATAGAACAATATGCCAAGGATGAACGATCCGGAAATACACAGCAGGAGGAACAACACCCTAATGATGCTCAATGGGATTGGAGGAAAACCATTTGATACAACGGGAATCCATTCCCCCATTTCAAACCTCAAAAGGGTAACTAAAAAACTATTAACACTCACAGCTTAAATTTGGCTCAAAGCAACACATTTTATTTCTTTCACTTGCTCCAAACGTAAATCATTCGTAATAAACAATTCAGCACCCGCCGCAATGGCGCTAGCTACAATTAATGCATCCGGAGTTTTAAGTCCATAGATCCCCCGTAAGTAAGCAGCACGTTCAGCAACAGAATTATCAACAGGAATAATATTCAAGTTTGGAAAATGAGTAAAGAGAAGCTTATATTGTTTTTCGAGATTCGAGTTACCCTCTCGAATGGGTTTGACCAAAATTTCTGTTAGTGAAACCGCAGAGGCTACCGCTGAATATATACCATCTTCCACTTGCTCCAAAATGGCTTTGGCCTTCTCACCAAACTCGGGAGATTGTTCGAAAACATAAATGAACAAATTCGTATCTATCGCTACATTTTTTATTCCGGTAAGCAATGTTGATTTTACCAACTTTCTCTCTCCTTCTTGACATAGTCATCCGCGGGTTCATTTTCCCACTGATTTTTACCAAGCCCCCATAACTTGTCGGAGAAGGATTTTGGTTTTGGCATAACAATGATTTCTGATCTTACATCGTCATACTGCCAAATCAACTTGTCACCAATATTCAATTTTGCTTTACTTCGAATTTCTTCCGGAATAGTTATCTGATACTTTGAACGAATTTCGCTTTCTGTTTTTATAATATGATCCATCTCTTTCATTCCTTTCTTTTTATCTCACTAAGAAAATTTTATCATTACTTACAATTATATAATCCAACATTAATTCATTATATCCAATTCTAACATTAAAAAAGAGTGTGTGTGGGCTAAGTTCCGATTTTATTTATCAAATTCGCCATAAAACCCCTTGCTTTAGCCATGGGGATATAAGGCAATTTGCTCTGCATCCCTTTAGGGATGTTAAGAGCAAAATTCTTAAATTCTCTCTTTAAAACATGTTAGATAAACTACATTAAACTAACCATTTGTGGTACAATTTACTGTAGGTGATGACATTGAGTAGAAAAGCAGAAAGTAATCATAATATCGTTTTTGATTGTAAATATCATGTTGTTTTTTGTCCTAAGTATCGAAAAAAAGGTACTCAAAGAACCAATTGATACAAGGCTAAAAAGTTTGTTTTTAGAGAAGTCTAAAGCGTTAAACACAGAAATCGTTGAAATGGAAATCATGCCCGATCATGTTCATTTGCTCATCAAATGCGATCCACAGTTTGGAATCCACAAAGTAGTGAAACATTTGAAAGGGTACACGTCAAGAGTGCTAAGACTAGAGTTTAACCATCTAAAAAGTAGACTCCCTTCCCTATGGACAAACTCGTATTTTGTTGCAACCGTAGGTACAGTTCAACTGGATGTAATCAAAAAATATATTGAAAGCCAAAAAGAACGAGGTGAATAGTATTGCTTGTTGCCTACAAATACCGAATATACCCAACAAAAGAGCAAAAACAGAAGATACAATTTACTCTTGAACGCTGCCGTTTGTTGTATAACCGGTTACTAGAGGAACGTATTCTTGCCTACAAACAAGAAGGGAAAACACCGAACTACTACGATCAAGCAAACACGTTCAACGAGCGTAAACAACACATTCCGGCATTAAAGCAAGTGCATTCGCAAGTGTTACAGGATGTTGCGAAACGATTGGATAAGGCGTATCAAGCATTTTTTAGACGAGTGAAGCAAGCCGAGACTCCAGGGTTCCCACGTTTCAAACCACAATCGAGGTACGATTCGTTTACCTATCCGCAAGGCGGGTACACAATCCATGGCAATAAAATAAAGCTATCCAAGATCGGTGAAGTGAAAATAAAACTACATCGAGAACTGCAAGGCAAGATGAAAACCTGTTCCATCATTATCAAAAACGGAAAATACTATGCTTGTTTTTCGTGTGAAGTTGAAGCCAAACCTTTGCCTATAACAAACATGAAGGTTGGTATAGACTTAGGACTCAAACACCTTGCAATACCATCTGAAGGAGAACCGATAGAATCACCCAAATATCTTCGTCTAAGTGAACAACGATTGAAACATCTACAACGTGCCGTATCCAAAAAGAAAAAAGGTTCGAAACGTAGAAGCAAAGCTGTACATCAATTGGCGAAATTGCATGAGCATGTAGCCAATCAGCGAAAAGATCATGCGCACAAAGTTTCTCGTAAACTCGTAAACCAGTACCAATTGATTGCTTTTGAAGATTTAAACGTATTAGGGTTGGTTAAGAACCATCATCTTGCAAAAAGCATTGTTGATGCAGGATGGCAGCAACTCGTACAATTCGTGATGTACAAGGCTGAAAGTGCCGGTCGTCAAGTGGTGCAAGTGAATCCATACAACACATCTCAACAATGCTCCAACTGTGGTGAAATCGTCAAAAAAACACTATCCGAACGAACGCATCAATGTTCTTGCGGATACGTTGCAGATCGGGACGTAAATGCGGCGATTAACATACTAAACCTAGCTTTGAAAAACGTATCGTAACCTAAAAAAGACTAGGCTTGGATAGAGCCTCCAAGGAGGGGAAAGGTTACGATCCCCGATGATCTGAGAAGCCCCTGCCTTTAGGCATGGGAGCATGTCACGTTCTAGGAACTTTATTAGGATGGGATAATTTGAAGCGAACTTACAAGAATAAGGAGGTTTGAGAAACTATCGTCGACGATATGATTGAACTCCCATCTTCCTTATAAGTGTAATAAAAAGAAAGGCCACAATCATCCTTTTGGATGCAGTGGCCTTGTTCTAATTAATTCTTCTGTCGCTGTTAACATAAAACCTATCAGCAAGTTCCTTCATTTCCGCGATGAATGTTTCTGACCAATTAGCAGGGAGTTTATCGACACGGTGGTAACTAATCATATCACCAGTGCTTCGTCTCATCTTAATGATAAAGAACGGGCCCTCTTGCTTATAATGGCGCAGTCCCAACATGACAGGAGATTCATTAAATAAAATAAATAACACTTGGAATCACAACCTTCACCCTTTATCGTGCAGGTTGTCATGGGCAGTTTTATTGTATCACAACACCCTAACCTACGCGATAGATTCTAGATAGCCGCTGTAAATTTCTTTGGAAAAAATCGTATAACTTTGCTTCCGCTTCTTGCTCAATTAGTACAAACTTTAACCTGACGTCTACAATTTTACGGAATTGATCTAACTCTTTCTTCTTTAAAAAGCCCATGGCCATATACTCGTCTAGTTGCAGCATATCAACCTTCCCATATTTCAGGAGAAATTGATCACCCAGCTCTCGGTAGATGGATTCCGCATCATAGGACGGCTTTCCCTCGAGCAACGATACAGAACCAAAATTACAGGAGAGTTTGCGTTCTTTCTTTAAGAGACGGCTTCTCATCATCTCCTCTTTAGCTGCATCGTACCCTTTAACTAATGTGTCTAGGAATTTCCTGTCCTCTCTCCATAACTTAACAAGACGGTCCGGATCTTCCTCACTCAAAAAGGAATAATCTTGTTCAGCAACCCTTCCAGCTAAATTCGGGGAGAATCTTACATACGGTTTTCCTGGAATGATAAACGGGTTAGCCTGGTCTAGATCCTCTGGAGAGTCTTTTAAACGTGTTGAGTCTATTGAAGCGACGAGAGGTAATAAGCCAATATCATTAAGATACTCGTTCATGCCCTCATGGTCTTTTTCGTAGACGTTACAAGAAACAAATTTGCCAATCACCCCTGAATAATTTCTTCTTTTGTGGCCGTATTCGTCTTGGAATTGTCTTACCCTATCCTTGATATAATCAATTTTTGAGTCGATCCGTTTCATCTCTTGATAATGACCTTTTTTAAAAAGGCCTTCCATAATTTTAGCTGCACCTCGGACAAGGATCTTCTTTTTTATGCTCATCGTATTTCCTCCTCAAAATGTAAACTCCCCGCCTAGTATTTGGGGGAGTTGAATGTGAATAATTCAACAATCCCCACTAGGAAGGGAAATTTCAATTTGGAGAGTTTCGTTATTTGATTTCTACTCAGTCACTCAGGATCAAGTTCTAAGAGTAAAATCCATTCTTCTTAAGGGTAATCAACCACGTATTCAAAAACCGATTCAGTTCATTCTTCCTCTTTGGATAAAACTGCTGGCGAGTACCGTCAAGATACACCGTTTGGTACCCAAAGGAATCTTGATAAGATAATGCTTCTGCCATCCTTATATCCGAATGAATCAGAATCTCCATATCAGGATCAGGAACGAGATCACCATTTTGTTTATAGTAATGGGTTAGAGAAATTCTACCGTTACCTAATGATTCAATGGTCAAGTCCATAAAACCCGATGAGTGCATCTTACGAGATTGTTCCGTTCTGATGAATTCAATGATCCCTCCTGTAAGCCGGTCTAACCGATCAAAAACAGTTTCATACACACTTTTCGGTATAGTGGGCGGACATAGTTGGCATTTACCACTTATTGGCCCCTCCATCGAAATGATGGTGTTGGCTACATCGGTATTCATGCACTCGCTGCAGCACTTAGCTGAAAAATTTTTCCCATTCTTGAGTTTGACCGTAACCTTAAATACACTGGATATTGCTGTGGCTTCCTTCGCTCGCATCGATATCAGACTCCTATCAGTCCCTTTTGATTAAGGGACAGTTAATCTAATTTCATTACGTACTTTTAGGGAATAATTAATTATTCTAAAAAGGCAAATCATCGTCAGAAATATCTATCGGTTTTCCGTCATCAATAAAAGGATCTTGTTGTTCACTCGATCTCCCATTTCCGGAACTTGTACCTGCTTCCGATTCACGGTTGGTAGATCCGCTTGATTCAAGGAAGCGCACATTATCGGCAACAACTTCAGTAACATAGACCTTGCGGCCCTCGTTGTTGTCATAATTACGAATCTGAAGGCGGCCTTCAACTGCTGTTAGTCTGCCTTTACGCAAATAGTTCGCACACGTCTCGGCTAACTGCCTCCACGTAACAATATTGATAAAGTCGGCTTCCCGCTCTTTTGATTGCGAACTGGTGAAAGGACGATCTACAGCAAGTGTAAATTGAGTAACCGCTACTCCTGCCGGAGTGTACCGAAGCTCTGGATCTTTGGTCAACCGCCCGATAAGTATGACACGATTCAACATATAAAATCCTCCTCATAGTTAAGCCCCTGCGATACCTTTGAGATAACGGCTTATGGGGCATTGTTTATGTCATTTTTAGCTTGCCTTTCGGATTTGACGCAGAACATTCTTCCCTTTTGCTTCACGGGTTAAAATGTGGCATCTACTACCCTCGGTCAAGTTCAATTTTTCAACTTCTTCAATCATTTCAGATCCGCATGCGAAAACTTCAGTAGGAATTCCCTTATGCTTAAACACCATTTTGAGATAAGGAGATTCTACGTCACCCAGGGCTTCTAAGTCCGATAATTCAAATACAGCATTAGCTGTATCCGGGCTATTGTTACCTTCAGTTTCACCTGAGGGAGACGCTGTGACTGTTTTCTTCTCATCAGTTGACTTTTGAGAATCAGCATCCTGTTTCGCTTTCTCGGTCTTCTTATTAATAGCATCCTGAAGAACATAGTCCATTTGTGAGAATGGCATGCGTTTTTCTTGCATCTTCTTAAACCATTCATCGAAGCCATCTAAGCTGCCTTGTCCCTTCTGATATTTCTCTTTTAAGGCTGCATTTGGATCAATTACTTTTTCCTTCTCAGCTGTCTTGGAAGGTGATTCTGGATTTGAGGTGGTTATGTTGCCTCTACCCTTTCCTTCGGTATTCTTCAAAGATGCAAGATCAGATTCAAAAACTCCGCTCCACCCTTTCTCCTCATAATAAACTTTGTAATCATCAGGAAGGATGCAAACTCCATTTGGAAATCTTGCCGAATGAAGATTGAACTTTTGAAGGAGTGGAAAGTACCTATTGTCACCTTTTGCTTTAACCACTCGGATTCTACCCTGATAGACATCAGAGGCTACTCCTAGAAGGGAAGCACACTTTTTTAACGCATCAGACATTGCTTTCTTTTTGGCATCCATTACTGCTTGTGATGTGGGTGTCTCCTCGTTTTTTTCAATAACCATAGTAGCGTCACCAAATTGAGTTTTTCCGATCCATTCTCCTTTTTCATCCCTAATGGATATCATAGCAAGAATAGAGACGGAGAATAATTTCATGTCCACTTGATTCTCAATTGTTTCCAACCTCCATCCCATTGGGGTGAAGACTTCGTTCAACCTATCGGATGTAGATTGCGGATTCACTGAGGCATAACCTTGATAATTAGCGGCGTATGCATCAAAAGGGAATGGTGCATTTAGCTGATCAAATAAGCTTACTTGGGTCATCGCTTCTCCTCCTGCACATCGATTTTAAATGCCTCTATAAAATAAAAAGTCGAAGTAAGCAAAGAGAGTAATCTCCTTGATACTTCGACTTGAAAGCGCCAAACGCAAAAAAACCTATGACGCAGTATCCTCTTTTTGAATAGGCAGACCTATCCAAAAAATTCATACCGCCCATAGGGTTTTTATCTTCGTAGTCAAGCTCAAAATAGAGCAAAAGTAAGTAACTGCATAAATCATATCATATACTAGGAAGTCATACAATATATTTAGACTACTTACCCTGTCCATCACATCAATTGGAATGTTGTTTTGGACCTATGAAAATCTTCGCTTTATATTGCTGTAGAGATCCCGCTGATCGTTCGTCCGGTTCGCAAATTTGGCATCGTTCAGAATAAAGGTGTAATTTTTTCAATTGATTCGTGTTCTGATAAGCAAAAACCGGCGCATTCTTGAACGGATCTGTCGCCGAATCGGGAGGTTCAAACAAAAAAGTGAGTTAGAGGCGAAAGCCTCGGATCGAAGGGCTACCCTACAGTGCTTATCGGGCCTTGCGAGATAGCACTTATTGTCTCGGAGCGCCGGGACGATCGATAGCCGGGCCGGAATGTCTCCGGCTTCAGTCCTCCAACGGGATCACCGTCATGCACGCGATCGAAATATCGCCATAACCGCCGCTCCAGACGATACTGTTGACGGCGCCCTGTAATAGCCTGACCGTGAGGCCGGTACAGCCGTCGAATTCGTCGTCCCCTCCGGTCGATGGCGCATTGACCAGGGAATAATCGCTGCCGTTGACGTTCAACCGCAGTTTGGCCAGACGCGCCGTCGTCGCATAAGTAATCCGGATTTCCGCGCGTCCGCCGGCCGCTCCGTCCACCCGCTCGAACCGGCAGCAGGCGCCTGCTCCATGCAGGGAGGTGATGACGCTTCTTCCTTCTTGTCGGGCTTCAACAGCCGCGCCGCCGCCGACGACGCAGTCCGCCGCTCCGTAAACCTTCATCCGCGGATTCGGAGCGGGCGCTTCCCCAATCGGATTCACACCCTCCCGGGTCTGCACCACGGTCCGGATCGAGCCGTCCTCATCGAAATGAAGCTCATCGATGCATACGCTTCGCAGCGTGCCTTCACCCGAGATCTCCTGGTTGTGATAGAACAAATACCACCGTCCCTTGAATTCAGCGACAGAGCCATGGGTCGTCGAACAGCCGCAAGGCTCCAGAAAAATTCCCCGGTGGGTCCAAGGACCGAGCGGATGCTCACTGGTGGCGTAGCGCATGCGGTTGTTGCCCTCCAGATTATCCGCGTAGGTCAAATAGTACACGCCGTTTCTTTTGAACACCCACGCCGCTTCATGAAAGTCCTCCAGCCCTTTCATTTCCTTCATGCTGCCCTTGATCGACATCATGTCCTTGTTCAGCTCGCCGCCTTCACATCTGCCGCCGCCCCCGTAATACATATAGGCACGGTTGTCCTCATCCACAAATACCGCCGGATCGATCATGGCAAAACCACCAAGCCCAGGGATATAGCCCTGATCCGTAAAGCCGCTCGCCGGTTTGCCGCTGGTCGCAACGCCGATTTTCCAGGTGTCGTTCCAGTCGGAGCCGCTGGGATGCGGATAATAGAAATAATAGGTGCCATTCTTGTACGCGCAGTCTGGCGCCCACATGAACCCGCCTTCCGGTCTGCCCCAGTTCACCTCGTCTGAGCTCAGAATCTCCCCCTCGTCCCGCCAGTTCACCATGTCGCTGGACGAAAACACATGATACCTGTCCATCAGGTCGCAGCCTCTGGCCGGATCGACGTCATGCGAGGCGTAAATATAAACTCTGCCGTCTTCCCAGACATGGGCGGACGGATCCGCTGTAAAAATGCTGGTAATCACGGGGTTCATCGACGTTGTTTTACTGCAGTCTGCCGGAATGCTTTCTCTTCTCATTATAAAGGTCCTCCTGCGGATATGGAATAATTGAAGCTTATATGGGTTCTGTTCGTAGACATTTACATTTTACATGTCACAAAAATATTTTAAACCAATCCATTGCCATTTGTCTCATAACTAGTGGATTCTCATGTCCGGTTACAGATTCCGTATGCCCGACTCCGTCGTATTCCAAATAATGGTACCACTCAATTCGGCATTCAGGTTTCTTACCCTCAACAGGCACGATTTGATCGTCGTTCCCATTCTGGACAAGCAATGCGACCGGAGGCATTTGAGTGTAATTTCTTAAAGGTGCCGTCATGTCTCGTTCGAATGCACTTGATTTGCTTGATTTTGGCCTTTTCAAATCTCCCTTTGCATTGAAATGCAAGAATTCCGTCAGGGTCAGGCTTGTCTGATGCCGACCGTTTCGATTTTCGCTGGGCCTACCTCCAACCGGTATGCTCCGCTAACTCCGCTTACCACGGCTTCGCCTGGCTTCTCGATAATCGTGCTCTTGTATACCTCAGCCACCGCGAAGGAAGGTAGTACTTCCAGATTGGCAGCCCCCGTCGTTACGTTGAATAGGCGCAAAAATAAATCTCCACTTTCCTCTCCAACTTTTAGCGCACTGAACGCCAGCCTCTCGCCTTCCCAGCGGAGAAACGCATGGTCGGCAGGCAGACTACCGGCATGTACGCCCGTTTGCCGGACTGTCCAAGGCACCGGGAATTGATAGGCTTCGACGTAAGCACCGGATTGAACCACATCCCCGTCGTGCATGATCAGCTTCAGCTGCAGCGTGTGCCGCCCTTTGCACTGGGCTTCCGGCGTCGGGAATACGCCCCAATCCCCAAGCTCGCGAACGCCGCGAAGCAGTGTAACCGCAATCGTGCCGTCAGACTCAAGTACCTCGTATTCGTTCAAGCCAATATTGGCAACTGTCACGCCCGCGCTGCCGTCGCTAATGCTGACGAAGGCGTTCTGATGCTGCGCGTTGCTCGGATTTTGCCATTCCGGCTCTGGCTTGATTGGCCGTTTGGCCAGCTCGTAAATAGAATCCACCGTCACCTCGTCCGCTTGCAGGCCGGTCGGGAACAGCATCCGCACACGGTGGTCTTCCACTGTATTGTCGATCGTGCTCGCAATTCCGATCGAGTGCGAGAATTTCTCCAGCGTAAGCTCCGTCAGCAGTTTCACTTCAACTGTCTCTTTCACTCGCTTCGCCTTGCGGTAGCGAAAAGGTGCCATGGAATGAATCTCTTCGTCCAGCATCCGGTCGGCACCGAGCGGAAGCATCCAGCTGTGCTCGATTCGGTATACGGCGCGCAGCTGCGTGTTTTCAACCAATGTAATCTTGGCTTTCAGGCCTTTAGTCGTAAGCACTTCTTCTCCGTCCGGCTGCTTGTACATATACTCGTTGCCGATATCCCCGGTATCCTCGTAGATGCCGAAACCCTCGAAGCGGTGGCCATTGCTCTTGTCGAGCAGAGCGAATGAGCCATCGGTGGCGATCCAAACCTTTACATGCTCGTTCTCAAGTACCCGCTCCTCCGGAGAGAGCAAAACGCCGGAACCGACGGTTGCGTTCTCTCGTTTGCGCACTTGCGCATAGGAGCGGTATCCGATCCCCGGTACGTCCTGCGCATAAAGCTCGACTTTCACTTGGTAGGCCCAATACGGCCTGCGGAATCGGTCGTCTGGCAGGTCATAGCCGAAAGAAATGCCGATCGGTCGGATAACAGCTTCCACGGGATGTCCCACTGAATCCACGACCATCAATTCTTCAGGCTGGTAGGACTCAAACTCCCTACGCCATTCATAGGGCTTCTTGCCCGGTTCGAAGTATAAGCGCTCCACGTCGACGATCGTCTTCACGACGCCGCTTCTAACATGCCCGCTTGTATTCGTCAGGATGAAAGGACGGGCCGAAGCTTCGCTAAAGCCGGAGGTATCGACGCGGTCCGCAAGAAACGCGGCGCTTTGCTCAGCCAGTGATTCCGCCACCTGCTGCGATTTGGCGAAGCGGGACATCATCTCGCGATGCACCTCATCGACGCTGCACCCGCAAATGCTGTCATGTGGATGGTTTTGAAGCAGCGTCTTCCAGGCGTACAGCAGCTCATGCCGAGGATAGGCGGCTCCCGCGAGGTAAGCCATAGACGCAAGTGGCTCGGCCACCTTCTCCAGGAGTGTCTGGCTCGCAACGTTCGCCTGCTTGATATACACGCGGGCTGAAGCCGTGTTGACCAGCGTCATCCAGCCGTCCGTCCATTGGCTTCTCAGCTCGCCCCTCACCTCGTCAATCTGTCCAAGCCCTTTCGCCTTCAACGCTTCAATATATTCCGGGAAGCTGGAATGGCGGAATTCAATGTTCGGCATCAGCTCTCTCGCCACTTTCATCGCTTGCGATAAATCCTTCTGCAGAGGCTGATGGTCGCAGCCGTTCATAAATAGAAGCTCCGACGTCGAAGCAAACTGCTCCGACTTGGCAAGCTTCTCCTCCCAGTAGTACTTCGCCAGCTCTGGATCCACCGGTACCTCCATACCGTTGTTATACCAATTGGCAAACAGGATGGCCAGAACACGGCTACCATCCGGCGAAGTCCAGAACATCTCCGAATACTTCGACGTATGCGCGTTGCCCTCTTGAATCTGATTGTTGAAGCCGACCGGCTTCACACCGCGGCCGTATACGGCCACTTCGATACCGGCCTGGCTGATGATTTGTGGCGCTTGGCCGATATTGCCGAAGGAATCGGGGAAGTAGCCGACCTTGGCGTAGCCGCCTAATTTATTGGAAGCATGAATGCCTATCAGCAGATTGCGAACATTCGCTTCGCTGCTGATCAGAAATTCGTCCTGCAGGATGTACCAAGGGCCGACGATCAACCTGCCCTGCTTTACCAGTTCGTAGATCCGTTCGGCGCGGTGCGGCATGACTTCCAAGTAATCTTCCAATACAATATATTGCCCATCCAAGTGAAAGCTCTTAAATTCGGGGTCTCTATCAAATGCTTCTATTAAATCCTCCATCAGCTGAACCAGCTTCAGTCGGTGTTTCTCAAAAGGGATATACCATTCTCTATCCCAGTGCGAATGCGCGATAATATGAGCTGTTTTAGCAGACATCTTTTCCATCCCCATCCATGTTTCCATATTTGTTATTCATCCGGTTAAAAAAACTACATTTTGACGGACCCGACCGTCATCCATTTGATATAAGTCTTTTGCTTAAAAGGGAAAGCGATCAAAATCGGAATAATCGTAATCAATGAGCCCGCCATCAGCTCGTTCCATTTTTTAAACGATGCGGAATCGAGGTACATCAGCCCTATAGGGAGCGTAAACATGCTTTGGTCGTTGACGATAATAAGAGTCTCGCTTACAACACTGCGCGTTCAGATTAAGGTATTAGATTTATTTAAAAATCAGAGGTTATCTTACTAACAGTAAGATGGTATCGTGATTTAGTGGAAATGGGGTCTTGCTATGGCTCATACAACCATCATGCGATGGGTTCATGAATTTGGGCCGGAACTAGACAAGCGAATTCGTCCTTATTTGAAGCAGACTAATGATTCCTTTAGGACAGATGAAACCTACATTAAAGTCAAAGGACAATGGAAATATCTTTATAGAGCAGTAGATTCAACGGGAAATACAATTGATTTCATGTTTGTCTGAAAATCGAGATGCTCCCGCGGCCAAACGATTTTTCAAGAAAGCGTCACCTCACAATCAATCGCCACGCGTAATTACCGTCGATAAAAACCAACTTACCCTACCGCAGTCCAGCAATTGAGGGACGAGAAAGCTATGAATCAAGAAACACTACGACAACAAAAATATCTAAGCAATATTATTGAACAAGATCATCGATTCATAAAGAAAGTCATTAAACCAATGCTGGGATTCAAGTCTTTCAGTACTGCAGAGAAAACAATTGCCGGGATAGAAGTCATGCATATGATAAAGAAAGGGCAGGTCGAATACAATCATTCGTCTGTCCTTTCTGCAGTAAAATTAATCAATAAAATACTTGGTTTGACAATATAATCAAGCAACAATATGGAGGCTATCTTTGACCTGATTTAATAGTTGCACCAAAACCCAAAATAGGGGCTTGACCCATCAATCCTATTTGTACGTAGGTTTGGATTTATCCGTCTGATTAGCGTTGACTTCATCAAGGATCTTGCTACCCCCAGCTTTCAGCCAATCGTCCGTATGTTTTTTCCATACGTCTGGAGTTATGTTGTGGTTGATAACCGCACCGTTAACGATTGCGTTCAAATTATCTTCGAAGATTTGGGCTCCTATCTTAGCCTCGGTCTCACTGATAATGAAAGGATTGCGATAATCAGGGAATTCATTTTTGGCGATTTCTTCAAATTTGCCCTTATAGTAATCATAGAGATCCGACAATCCCAAACTGTCCATCCAAACTCGGTTATAATTCCAGTCCACCATACCCGCGTCGCTGAACGGAGTGAGTGACCAGAACGGCTCCATCTGTGGTCGCTTAAAGTCATTCGGTATTTTCTCTTCCGGGAATGGGACTTTCTTGCCGTCTTTAACTTCATAGTTCTTCCCTTCGACGCCATATTTTATCATGTCATGCCCATCGGTCAACTGCCAGTTCAAGTAACGGAAGATGCCATCTGGATCTTTGGCTTTCGCAGACACGTAGAACCCGCGGTCGATCGGCAGCAATGAGCGGACCCCGCCTTTGATGCCGGTAGGGCCAACGAGCGGCGACATGATGCCTACCTTGGCATTCGGTTCTACTTTTCTCAGATCGCTTATTATTGTTGGGTAAGCGCTGTAATGGGACATCATTATGGCGGCATTCCCGGCTTTGAATTTATCCTCGGCCTTACCGGCATTCGGGCTGACGAGGAAGTCGGGATCTATAAGTCCCTTCTTGCTCAGCCCTTGAACCCAGAAGTAGAAGTCTGTCTGCTCAGGAGTGAGGTAGAACTGAACAAGCTTGTTGGGATTGTCCTTAGATGGTTGCCAACCTTTCAGGCTTGCCCCGAACGACGTGGCCAGGTCCTTCATCGTCCACATGTCACTGAGTGTCAGCGGGATCTTTTTCACTCCGTTGATCTGTGTGTCCTTAAATTTCTGAAGCGCAGCCTCGTAGTCTGCTATTGTTTTTGGCTCAGGAATCTTCAACTGTTCGAACCAATCTTGGCGATAATAGACCATGAACTCCACGTCAGGATTGGTAATGTTCGGCAGGAAGTAAATATTACCGTCTTTATCTTTTAACAGGTCCCAAACCGATTGCGGAATCGCTTTCTTTATCTCAGGAAATTTGTCTAGATAACCGTTGATTGGCAGAAAAGCGCCTTGCTTCTGAGTGTCCCTCCAAAATGGATCATTCGGAGCTGAACCCCACATCACGTCAGGAATTTTACCGGAAGCGATAATAGTCTTGGCCTTGGTATTGTAATCTGAGACCGGGACGATCTGAACATCGATGTCAACGTTCGCCTTCTGAAACAATTCCTTCTCGTACGCACCACCCTTCTGATAGGTCGCTGGCCCCCACACCGGCTTCAAATAGGAGAATTTCGTCGGATTGCCAGAAGCAGAACTCTTGGGCGTGCCGCCCGACCCCTTGCCCACTGACGTCGTGTCGGAGTTTCCATTCGATCCGGTGCACCCTAAGATGGAAACAAGGAACAGTGTAGAAATCAGCAAAGCGGTAAACTTTTTCATTGACTTCAACTCCCTCTGATTATGATTTATGAGAATCTACAGAATAGATTGTCATTCGATTAGCCCTTTACCGATCCAATCATGATGCCTTTAACGAAGTACTTCTGCAGGAAAGGGTACACGAGCATGATTGGCGCGATCGCGAAGATGATAGCGGCCGCTTTAATATTGTCTTGGGTAACAACGATTTTGCTCGGATCCATAATTTGCGGGATTGCCCCCATGTTCATCATGTTTTGATCGATAATAATCGAACGAAGCACAACTTGGAGCGGCCATTTGGTATTGTCGTTCATGAAAATCAGGCCAGTCATATAATCGTTCCAATGCCCGACCGCATAGAAAAGACCTATCGTTGCGATAACCGGTTTGGAGAGCGGCAGGATAATTTTCCAAAGAATCGTGAACTCGTTGGCGCCGTCAATCGACGCCGATTCCTCCAAGGCCTCCGGAATGGACCAGAAGAAATTCCTCATCAGCACGAAATTGAACGGAGTCACTAGCCCACCGATGATAAACACCCATAACGAATTCAGTAGACCCAGATCCTTCATCAGAATGTAGTAAGGAATCAGCCCTGCGCCAATCAGCATGGGAATAATAATTACCCAAGTGAAGAAGGAATACCCGGGCACCTTGGGCTTCGATAACCCGTAGGCAGCGGATGCAGTAAACAGCAAATTGGCGAACGTTCCAGCCACGGTTATGAATACTGTGATTAGGAAGGAATGGACCAATATAGACGTCCCGAATATATAATTGTAAGCGCTAAAGGAGAATTTATGGGGAAATAGCATCATAGGATGCAGCCGGATTTGCGACGCTTCGCTGAAAGAGATGGCGAGTACGTTCAAGATGGGAATGAACGTGACCAATCCGAGCAGACACAAAATCAAATAAATAAGGGTTTGCGCCCACCACGGGTTCTTGTTAAATATCGAGGCGCTCCTTGATCGGATTTTACGCTTCTCCATTCTTGCGGCTAAGTTGATGTCCGTCACCACAAAGACCTCCCTTCCCATTTCTTGACCATGGAATTCGCTGAGATAATTAAGATGCAGCTGACCACCCCTTTGAAAATACCAACAGCCGTAGCCATGGAGTAATCGCTCGACAATATCCCGGTACGGAACACATAAGTGTCAATTATGTCTGCAACATCGTAGACCGACGGGTTATACATATTGAAGACTTGGTCAAAGCCCGCATCTAATATGCTCGCCAAGTTCAAAATAAACATCAGAACGATAATCGGCCTCAATCCGGGCAGCGTAATATGCCAGATCTGTCGTAATCGCTTGGCGCCGTCGACCCTCGAAGCTTCGTAGAGCTCCGGATCGATACCCGCGATGGCCGCCAGGTAAATGATCGCTCCCCAGCCGAATTCCTTGACAATGCCGGTCGTGATCATCATGGGGCGAAAGAGATGCGTGTCCGTAAGGAATTGAACGGGTTGCATTCCGATATTCGTAAGTATCGTATTGATAATCCCAGTCGGTCCGACGAAGTTCATGGCGATGCCCGCAAAAACGATCCACGACAGGAAATGGGGGAAATAAGTAACGGTTTGGACCGTCTTCTTGAACAACATGTTCTTGACTTCGTTCAGCATTATCGCGAACAGGATCGGGATAGGGAACCCGAAGATTAACCCGTACATATGGATGATGATCGTATTCTTCAGAACGGAAAAGAATTTAGCGGAGGAAAAGATGTAGCGGAAGTTATCCAATCCCACCCATGGGCTCGCACCAATTCCTTTGAACGCCATGTACTTTTTGAAGGCGATTGTCAATCCATAGAATGGGAAGTAAGCGAAAATAACGAAATAAATGATCGAAGGGATGAAGAAGAGGTACATGAACCGATACCTCCACACATTCTTCTTGAGCTCCGACATTCGCTTGTGGGCACGGTGTTCGATTACCATATCCATCATGCAGGCACCTCCATTCGTTCTTGATTGATTCTTAGCGGGAAAAACAGTGGTCCACTGCGGTAACACCGAGCGGCGCGCTCTTCGATTGTGACGGTTGCGGCTAAGCCAGTTGTTCTCGCGCCTAGCGTAATGATCTCGTAAGGCTTCAGAGAGACGATAGGATCTTTGATGCAAGGAATCCGTTTGTGATAAGTAATGAGAAGTGATTTGGTGTGAAGCGTTTTCAAAACCAGAGAGCCGACTAACGTATACCAACCGTAAGCTGGCTCCGCAGTTTGCCGTATATCGTAGATAAGTCCGTTGGCAGCGACTGTTCAGTTATCTAATAATTCGGAAAATTATTTTTGTGAGGCTCTGCCAAAGGGTCGATCTCCTCTTAAAGATAGTCCGTCCGCTATCGGTCGATTGCTGCTTTATCTACAAGTAAGCGGATTCATAATTGCCTAAAGCGATACTGATGAAACCGACAGGCTCCACGCTCTACCGAACACAGTACCCTCGATGCGCTTGCCCTATGTTACCGAAGGGGTCCGGAAAATAGCTTGTGAGAAATTCGTCTTGCGGGATATACTAAGAAACTATATGTAGCTTACCTTCCTGCTCCAACCCACGAAAGTCTTCCGTACTTTCCAATCTAACTTGCGGGCAATCCTCCAAAATAAACGTTTAGCCGTTGAGATGAAAGCTGTTAATATCCAGATCTTGATCGCAAAGTATAATCAATTGATCATCCATTCGTTTAAGCGAAATGTGTGCCCCTCAAACGCCAGGTACCACTCACGATCTCTTGAGAAATAATGCACACAGACAAGGCGTGCACGTTTTTCACGCAATTCCCCTCCCCTGTTGACTATTTGTTATAGTACGTATTTACATGTAATAATGTTTGTTGCATTATTGATAATATCAGCGAATTGAGTATTTGTCAATAATATATTTACATTTATTCAAGTAAGTTGTATATTTGTATTATTAACTAGGAGGTGGCACTTAGCTTGGAACAACTGACCAAACGTATCCCCCATTATATGCAAATTAGAACCTTCGTGACGGATCGAATTCATCAGCAGCTATGGAAGGAGGGTGATCGGGTTCCCTCTGAGAACGATCTAGCCTCACAATTCGGCGTGAGCCGAATTACGGTTAAGAACGCGTTGGATAGCCTGGTCAAAGAAGGCCTTATATACCGCATTCAAGGCAAAGGAACTTTCGTATCAGTTAGCGGAGGGGAACCTGCTCTTTACAAAAAAGCTCTTGCTGCTTCTCAGCCTCTTGTCGCATATATTACGCCGTTTCTGAATAATTCTTTCACGGCACGTCTGTTAAGCGGAATAGAAGAGGAACTCTCGCAGAAGGGGCACAAGGTCATTATCTCGATGTCGGAAGGTTCTCTGGAGAAGGAGAAACAACTTATTCAGGAATCGTTGGCGTTAGGGGTACGGGGGATATTGGTTTTTCCCGTGGACGGGGAGAAGTACAACGAAGAAATCATTCAGCTCACAATGTCCGGATTCCCAATCGTTCTGATCGATCGGGATCTACCTGGGTTGTACACTTATTGTGTGTGTTCCGATCATGCCGGCGGAGCCTATGCGGCAACCCGACATTTAATCCAAATGGGGCACAAATCCATCGCCTTCTTATCGGCAAGCGTTCCGTTCACTGGCAGTACTGAGGAGCGGTTGGCTGGATACGAGAAGGCATTGGCAGACGCATCCATGCCGATCTTGCATCATTATCGGCTGCAGATCACCAAACTAGAGGACATCGTGATATTCCTTGAACAAAATCCCGAAATTACGGCCGTGTTCGCTGAAAATGCAGGCGTTGGGCAAGAGGTCTTCGAAGCAGCATCGATGAAAGGCATCTCGATACCCGAGCAGTTGTCCATCACCTTCTTCGACGACTTCGATTACCCGAATCTGGCCGTCATACCTCCGACCGTGGTAGTACAGCAAGATCAGAATATCGGAAGAGAGTCGGCCAAGCTTTTACTTGCGGTCATGAACAACACCAACCACGAAAAGCAGAAGGTGCTCTTGCCCACGAAGCTGCTTCAGCGCAATTCGACCGGCGCGCCTCGGTGAAAATCCGTTGAGATCAGATGAGATCACAGAAATCAGGATTTCCATCTGCTGACGGAAGCCCCAATTCAATAAAAGTTGACATACTCAGTATAATCGAGCGTTTGTGGAAAAAAGTTCGCTTGTTTTGTTACTTTAGAAAAACTTCACGATATCAAGGTTTACTTTGCAGATATCCCCTATTCCTCTTTGGCTTCGTACATATGAGAGGATTGGATTCAAACTGATTGGTGAGGTTCATAAGGGGTTCCACGATGAATCTGTTTATTGTTTGAAGCTAAGGGTTTTGGTGCAACTATTAAAACAGATCAAAGATAGCCTCCATATTGTTGCTTGATTATATTGTCAAACCAAGCATTTTATTGATTAATTCTACTGCAGAAAGGACAGACGAATGATTGTATTCGACCTGCCCTTTCTTTATCATATGCATGACTTCTATCCCGGCAATTGTTTTCTCTGCAGTACTGAAAGACTTGAATCCCAGCATTGGTTTAATGACTTTCTTTATGAATCGATGATCTTGTTCAATAATATTGCTTAGATATTTTTGTTGTCGTAGTGTTTCTTGATTCATAGCTTTCTCGTCCCTCAATTGCTGGACTGCGGTAGGGTAAGTTGGTTTTTATCGACGGTAATTACGCGTGGCGATTGATTGTGAGGTGACGCTTTCTTGAAAAATCGTTTGGCCGCGGGAGCATCTCGATTTTCAGACAAACATGAAATCAATTGTATTTCCCGTTGAATCTACTGCTCTATAAAGATATTTCCATTGTCTTTTGACTTTAATGTAGGTTTCATCTGTCCTAAAGGAATCATTAGTCTGCTTCAATAAGGACGAATTCGATTGTCTAGTTCCGACCCAAATTCATGAACCCATCGCATGATGGTTGTATGAGCCATAGCAAGACGAAAGTAGGACAAAAATTCTCCGCAGATAAGGCTCAGCTACCGTTAGCAGCTTAAAAACTAAAACCGCAACCCAGACACGTAGATTGGCTCATTCTCAGGATTTCACAAAGAAAGCACGGAGTACCGAGATTGTTCCGCTTTAGGGCGTAGACCCGTTCCGTTAACGTTGATCGGACTCCACACCTTGGATAGATAGGACTAAGGAATGTGAGGGCGTAGACCCGTCGAGATTTGGGAGAGTGAATCCCAAGGACCTTGTGGAGAGAGACGTGCAGCAAACATTTTTAATGGAAGATGCTGTAAATCAATCAGCACCTTCTGTTCCCGCATGCGCTCAAAACGGATCTGCCCAGTCACATTATCCACTCTTTAAACTCCTACTTAACAAGGCACGTGAAATCCTGCGAATGAGCGAGCATTCGTGAGAAAAACCTTATTCTCTGAGGGAGTTGAGTAAAGAACTATCGAGTAAATTTCTTTTTCATTATTTTCTGTCTAGACTGGGGGCGGAAGACGCGGTTCAAGAAGCCGTCCCGGGCGATCGTGACCTCGCGGGTCGTGAAGTCGATCGTCGCGAGGATCTTGCCGCGACCGCGTATGCCTGCGTACCTGCCGGTGCCATTGACGAATGTCCATGTGCCCTTGGCGAACGAGCGGGTGGTCGAAGGGAATGGGATTACCTTGGCCCTCGTGAAGCCGGTGATCGTCCCGACCGAGCTCGTGAGCGTGAACGGGCTGGTCAGGATGCCGCCGGTTCCGATCTGGAAGTTGGCAGTGACCGTCCCCGAGTCGTTCACTGCGCCTGCCGCGACGAACGTTCCCGTCTGTGTTCCTGTGCCCGTGGCTGGATCGAACATCGTTATCGTCGCCCGCTCCGTCAGCACCACCCTCGTGCTCAGGATCTTCGGCATCTTTTTACTTGATCTAGAAAACTTACTTATATCCATTTTTTCACCTTCGCCTTTTTTTTAAAATACCTTATGTGAAGGTGATACTCTCGGAAACGGCTGTTACTACTGGGAATTAAAATTGGGTATATAGAATCTCTCTGAGCAATACTTGCATATTCTTTGTCAAACTCTTCTGCCCGTTAGCTTATACCTGCAAGTTTAACTTTTTATCAAATCCCTTAATTTGTTTGCGTATGTTACTGGGATTTTCACCAGTGGTCTAGTGGTGGATCAGTCAATCCATTGATAATTACTTGTGTTCATGTTTAAGTTCCAATTTGTTACAAGTTTTTTGAAAAGTTTCTTCGATCGGTACTTCTTGCCATATCATATAATTTAAAAGAAAATCATCCCAAAATTGGCAAAAGGAAATCTCTGGTTTTAGTCTGTCCCGAGCAATATACCATTCAAAAACCGTTAGTCTGATTTTTTCCAGGTTATCACCTCACTCCAAGTTATTTCACCGGAGTTATGTGGTGCCGTTGCCCAAAAAAACTGTCTCTTTCTCATTAACCATTCCTCGAAACTGATTGGCTCTATCTTGATGAAATTTCCTTAATTGCTCTTGATACTGAGACATTTGATTGTGCCATTCATACATTTGTTTAAAATAAGCTTCATGATTTCTGTCATACATTGGCATCTGTCCGTACATTCACTTACCTCCTATTTTTTTGTGCTATTGTCTATCCAACATTAGTCTATGAAGACGGTTAAAGTGAGAACACGGTAGTTGCCTATAATAATCAATTATATTTGGGTTACCTAATTTTCATTCATACATAAAATCCCCACCGGCCCAAGCTAGTGGGGGAAGGAACATTTCCGTAGACTAGGAATATTTCAAATGGTAGATTGTTGATCACGAGCAATTACGGGAATTGCTTGGCCTGTTAATGATGGCAGATTATATGGATATCATGATTGGTTTTACCTCTATACTGACTTGCTTTACCCTAACTCACAATAAACAGGCTACAAAATCCGCATTTAAAATAACAAATATAAAATTAATATGAATAAAATAAAAAGTAGAGAACACAAGCTATTGATAGAGGAGGAGATAAATATGGCTACTAAAAATAGTCGATTGGAAGAACTTCATCGCGAATGGAATCTCGCAAGATCAGCTTTTTATAAGAATCCAAATAAAACAACGGAAAGAAAAATGGATTCAGCGCTTCTATTGTATTTAAAAGAACCGGATCTCGCCAAGCTACGCATGCATACCAACTGCATTTGAAGCAACTGCTTGCCGAGTATGACCTGGCCTGCGAGCAGCTGCAGGTCGTAGAGCAGGAGATCGTCGCTGTACTAGAGCGCATCCCCTTTGCAAAATCCATGCTTGCGATCAAAGGAATTAGTGCAACTTCCAATGTGAACATGAAGAAGATGAAGAAAATGAAGTCCATTATGAAGCTCTGCGGTAAATTGGCTCGCATCTTGGTGGGGATGGCTCGCAGTGGTCAAGCCTACACGCCTATGAAAACATGGCCACTTGAGCAAGCAGCTTAAACCTCAATACCGTTTTGTAAGACGTAGATTGGCTTATTCGCAGGATTTCAAAGAAATCACGGAGGGGCTATGACCCGTTGAGACATGGGAGTGAAAACCTCCGAGGGTGGCGTGGAGAATGCGTGCAGTATATGGAAAAAATGGAGATAAACACACTTTCCTTTATTCCCGCATGCTTTCATGTTGCCCGAGTATAGTACGGTCACCCCCCACTCATCCTAAACTCTTAACCAAAGACGTGAAATCCTGCGAATAAGCGAGCAAGCGTGAGAAAACTGAATCGTACCGAGGGAGTTCAACGAGTTGCAAAAACGACAAGAACTTGACCTAATTCAGCGTATTTTAATTGGAAAAAGACTAATAGAATTTGACCTCCAGCGATTCATGGGAGTAAAAGCGAATCAACAAAAGTATCAAATTGAACAGGCTGAGCAACAACTTCTATACTTTTTAACGCTCGAATCAAGGGCCGTATCACCCATTACTGACCAACTATCGTCATTTTGGTTTTTTCAGGCAGAGGGAAGGGGACTTGTAGACAAGATACCTGCAAGAAGAATAACAACAAAAGCAAGAAGTAACTCTGTTCGAATACTCTGGAACAATTTGTGAATAAAGAGTTTTGCCTTTGTCTCTTCTGTGTCTATCTTCAAATTTTCTATTCTCGGAATAATCAAGTAACGATGATATGCCGCAATAACAAGCGTCAGTGAAAACACGGCGATTTTGCAGAGTAATATTTCCCCATACAATGAAGTAAATAGCTCCTTCCATCCTCCAAAACGATAAAGGCTCAATAACAGGCCCGACACCGAGACTAAGATAATCATAGGTAATGCGATGTACGAAAACCGTTTCAATAACCTGTTCATGAGTTGCAGGGAAGAAATATCACGATGGAGGCGGTACGATTGAAGCATCAACCCGCATAGTCCCCCAAACCAAACTGCTGCAGCCAGCATATGTACTGTGTGGGAAATCAATTGAAGTACCCGAGCGGATTCGCTGCTATAAGCGTGTCCGGTAAATGCGAACGATACCATCAACGCAGTTAAAATAAGAAATTTGATCCATCTGGACACTTTTAAATTAGTCATGCTTGTAAAGGTCAGCATAAGTAATAGAATTAAAAGAACGAGCCGTAACCAACTTACTGCCCCGAGCATCGTGGTCGAGAATATCGCACCCGCTTTTTGCCAGAGTTGCAGATCACCCAACCCACTATGAGTTAAACTGGATGCAATAAGCAAAATGTCGCACGCTCCTGTCAAAACCCACACCAGAATGCCGCTTAATATCAACCATTGTTCAGCTTTCATAGAAGATGAGGCATAATCAACCGGTTGCTTTGTCTCTCCCGAAACCCAGTAACGGAAAAATAAAAATCCGCTTATCAATATTGCCATGACAATTTCTGAAGTTCGCAATAACGTTTTCCATCCATAGCTGAATCGATCATGAATAAGGTTCATATTAGACTCTTGTTGCTGTATCTGATCATTTTGGGGATCAGCATTATGAAGTGGGTCTGCGGCAGGTAAGGTCTTTTGGTCCGTTAAAACACCTGCTTGTTTCGTAATATTCTGGTCTTTTTCGGACTGTGCAGGTGCAGTAATTTGATTTGAAACTTGCGAATCTTTTCCTGAGTTGTTGCTGTCAATTTTGGGTTCATTTCCTGTTTCTCTGTTACCTTTGTTTTCGCTTGCAAAGGGTCCTCCCTTTTCAGGAATAGAAGTGTTTGCGGCGTTATGGTTTTCTTGTTTCATAGGAGTCTGAGACGGAAGAGTTGCAGGGTCACTATGCATTTTCGACATATCCATACCAGGTGATACCCCAGGAGAAGCAAAGTGATCTCCCTTATTTTCTTGATGAACCGGAGGGGTACTGTCCAACGAAACCGTATCTTTCGGCCGATTAACAGGAAGTGGAACTCCAACTGAAAAACGAAAGCTTCCATCTGTGGTATGGGTATCCAGGGATAGCGCCTGCCACTGCACTTTATAAACTCCCTTTTCTAAGTGGGGAAGCTCCAGAATGAGCCACAGGTTGTCTTGACCTTTCTGTTTGGCTGTGATCAACTTTCCGGTGCCGTCCAGAAGGGTTAATATGCTGAGATTAGTATCGATTTTTTCAGTAAATTTCACACGAAGTTCAGTAGGAGGATCCTTTAATTCTGATTCTTGAAGCGGAATAGACGTTGCAATGTAGGCATGAGCCGATACAAATTTAGGACAATAAGATAAGCAGAGGATCAAAAGAACACTTAAAAGCGCTGCAAGCTTACGCAAAAAATTCACATCCTCAACAGAGCTAATCAAAAGTAAACAGAGCCGCTGGGCCTATGATTAGCACTCAATGGCTCTGCCGCAATGTAATTATTTTAGTTCGAAGTATATATGTATACTGAAGGACGAGTGCCGGCGACAGGTGCCAAGTATTCAACGGTAGCTCCTAGTGCTTCCGCTGCCGAACGAAGTCCGACAGTACCGGTTCCGATATAATTCGATTTGATATTATCTTGGATAAACGAGGAATCCACAGCTACGCTTCCATCCACCCAACCTAAGCCTGGCGCATGGATCGACTTTCCGTTTACAAATATCCTCGGCAGTGCATTGGATGTTTCAACGGGCAGTACGTTGTCCCCTTTTTGAACCGTAAAGGTCATGGTGGCTTCGTAGTTAGTCGAATCGTATTGTCCTGCTACTTTTTCGTCTGTTGCCGGTTTCGCTCTAAGCAAGTAGTAATCAGCGGGGCCTGTTAGGAATGAGACCACGCCATTCGTATCCGTCTTAAAATGTTGTGCATCCGAAGTGCTGCGGCGAATGAGCGATACCTCCGTGTTCGCCATCGGTTTCCCTTTTAGCAAAAGCTGAACCGGTACTGTTTGATTCGGGGTAACTGCTGCCGGATTAAATTTTGGAATAAACTCGGCACGATCAGGACTTACTTGCTTATTGAATCCTTTGAGATACTGCATTCTTTGCAAAGTTGGGATATCTCCTACAGCTACAAATGATTTCGCACTTCGGAAGGTCCGGCTGGCTACATCACCATGCTTGAAAATACTGTCACCTTCAACGGTAATGACATAAGCTCCAGGGGTGGAGGATGAAAATGAAGCAACATAGTAATTGTTCGTTTTAGGATTCGTTACTTCTTTCACTTCACCAGTAAAAAAAGCTGTGTTCGAAATATCCATTTTCTTGCCTGCGGGTGTCATTACGTACACTTTGGAATTATCCATGTTCCAGTTACCGTCAATCCGATAGCTGGAATGTTCATTAGAGTGGTTTCCGAATAACAACTCTACGTAGGATACCTCACCCGATCCAACAATGGGAGTGTTCGTTTGAGACCAACCGTCGTGTGCCCATGCCGGAACGGCCAGAGCAATTGTGAGAAGTGAAGCCGTTGCCAAAGAAATTAACTTTTTACGCATTTGTAAGTCCTCCCAAATTTGAATTATGTTTCACCTTTTTCCTCAAAACAGATACCTATTCTTGCAAAAACTATCTACTCCCGAATGCAAAAGTCAGCAGAAGCACAAACGATAATATAAAGCTTTTCTTGAACATAACAATGAACCCTCCACAAAAAGTATTTTCATTCATGATACGTATTGTATCATAACTTGTTATCCTACGAAATGACTCTTTCGAGCTATATCAGTCAACTTTCATCACAATTCTCATTTTACGGAATTACCCGGCCAGAACAGTAAGCAGCTACTGGTTATCCTGATCGTCACGTTAAGAAAGCTAACTATAAGGTGATCAAGGATACGAAAATGCCTGCAGCCCTTGTGGAAACAGGATTTCTATCTAATTCCGAAGAAGAAGCGGCCTTATTCTCCGAAAATACTCAAAATAAAATTGCCTCTGCAATTGTTGATGCCATCAAAGAGTTTTTATCTGTTCAATAACAAAAGAGTTGGTAGTCCCCCGTTACATTACCTGTGACAAAAAAACAAACAAAATTGATAAGTTTCACATTCTACTTGTATAATGAACAATATACTACTTCATAAGGAGAGAAATTGATGAAACCCGCAATAATCACTCTCGCCATGTTGATGATTCTCGGTACTGCCTGTTCAGGAAATACTAGTCCGAGTTCTGGCGCACCGACTGCTTCACCTACCATGCCGGCAACCGATTCCTCAACGCCCTCTAAGGTCACTAGCACTGCTTCAACAAACGCTGCAAGCGAATCAACTCCTGCGACATCTAAAGAAAACAGTTCTAAATTATATCGGATAAATAAAAATTACGATGTCGTTCCCATAGAAACAAGCGGTAACAAAAAGGTCGTTTTACTGACGTTTGACGATGGTCCGAAAAAGATGGAATGGATCAAAAACTTGATTGATACGCTTGATAAACACCATGCCAAAGCAATCTTTTTTGAACTCGGTATCAGTGTTAAAGCGCATCCTGATCTCTTAAAGTATACCGTTGATCATGGAGAAACGATTGGAAATCATACTTGGGATCATAACGATTTGAAAAAAATAAATACCACCCAAGTCGATGATGAGATCAATAAGGGACAAGACATCATAATCCAGACCATAGGGTCAAAACCAGCTTTCTTCCGTCCCCCGAATGGAGATGCGAATGAATACGTACATACTGTGGTAAGCCAAGCTGGCATGACTTTTATGAACTGGTCAGACGGGTCCTTGGACTGGGATCCAAAAAACATCGGCAATCCTGACGCAATCATTGATAATGTAATGAAGCAGCTTCATCCGGGTAGCAACATTCTCATGCACGAACTCCCGACAACGGTGCAAGCCCTAGATAAACTGTTATCGCAAATCGAAGATAAAGGTTACAGTTTTGTGGATCCCGCTACAATTCAATTTGAACCCTACAATCCGAAATAAGTTCCTCCAATAAACATCTTTCGAACAAAGAAAAGCATGCAACTCAGCCTCTCATCGAGTTGTATGCTTTTTTTGATTTTTGAAGACATCCTTATACATGAATGACCACTTTTGTTTTTATCGGAATATGGTCATAAATCCACTTCGCATCTGAGGTCGTTAAACGAAAACAGCCGTGTGAAGCCTTATGCCCCAACTTTTCCGCTTCTTTTTCAATTACTTTGCCGTTCTTATCCATGGCTACACTATGAAATAAAAACTCCCCATGATTTTTCCAGGAAACGTAATATTTTGCGCCTTCCTGCTCAGAATTGTTATAAAATCAAATTCCTCTTTCAGGCTGAATATAATAAGTACCGAGCGGTGTTGAATTATCAGGGGATGTATCCAATCCTGAGGAAGTGACCATCGTGTAAAGGGTTTTATCAGATTCTTTAATATAAACCCGTTGTTTACTGATGGACACATCGATCCATATTTGTTCTCCTTCAGCCAGTTTGGGATATTCGCCACCAGCCGGTTGATTCCAACCTATGAACTTATTGTCTTTTTCTGCTTTTGCGTCATTCGCCGATACAACCGGCTCGATTGGCGAAGTAACTTGAGCAGGCAATTGTGTCTGTCCGGCAGTCACCCTATTCGTCATTTGAATACTTTGAGAAGATAACGAGGTTTCCGAAAGACTACTGGTTGGAGGTTTTGTTGCTTGGCATCCACTCAGGATAGTAGTTATAATACTGAAAGCCGCAACTGTACTTAATGATAATCTGTTCATTATATTATTGCCTACCTTTCCTTGAAGATGCCGTCTTCTCTATCCAACCTGAACACGAGAGGAACTGAATCTATGCCAATATACGCTCGATTAGCCAAATAAAAGCAATCCCGACGGCGGATATATTCAGGACCTTAAAGGTACTTGGGTACCAGCGGGTTTTGTGCCAGTACCATAGAAAAGGAAAGACAATCGCAACCAATGCGAGTTGAGTTAATTCAATTCCCAGATTAAAGCTCAGTAACGATTGTACAAGCTGTGGACGAGGAAGTTTCATTTTTATGAGAAGATCCGCAAAGCCCAGACCGTGAATGAGACCGAACAAGAACGTAAGTAACCAACGATACCTCGCATTTTTTGGGGAAAATAAATTTTCAAGGGCAACGTACATGATACTCACGGCGATCATCGATTCAACAAATTTGGAAGGCAGCGTAACAATGCCAAGAACGGAAAGAGCCAGAGTCAAACAGTGAGCAATTGTAAAGGATGTAATAATTTTTGCATATTCTTTTATTCTCATCCTTAATAAAATGAGAGTAAACAAAAATAATAAATGGTCAAAACCGGTTAAGATGTGCTCAGAGCCCAGCTTCAGAAATCGCATCCAATCGACGCTGGCATGTGCAGCTTTGTTCGGATTGTCTGGAGACGTAAGAGACGTTTTGAAAGTATAGCTCCATTGATTTTGCAATAAAACGGTAGTTTCTTGCAAGTTCCCGTTATTCAGAATGTTGATAAAGTTTCCGTATTCAGCCGATATGGAATTATGGATGCGATCCTCTATTGTAATCGAATCTCCAGGGCGGACCGCATCAAGTTTAATCTTGGCATTGACAATTTTGGCATCGGGAACGACGTAATCTTCGTATACTGTGTTATCTCTATATTTGAATTCATCCTTGAACGGGAGTTCGTTATTTAATGAAATTTGGGCTCCCAGCAAGCTTGCTCTTTGCCCGTTAATTTGAATGATCAGATTTTGATCCAACCATTCTGTCACTTTGGCTTGACCCTGTTGCAGTTCGTTCGCATCTATGGTGTAGTCGCCATTTACATCGATTCCCTTAATGGACTCGTTCACGGATATATCGTTAATGGCATACTGAACAAAGGTCTGGGACGGGAATAAATCGATTTTTGTAAAGGCAACACTGTAAGAATGGGCATACACCGTTGAGCTTGTCTCTAAAACAAAAATAAGAAATGTTATCAATATAAACCATTTTTTCATCAATATGTACCATCCTCATGTAGCAATTAAGCAGCATCACTAAAGATTATTACTAATCAGTTAAATCAAAAACGTGATTTAACAGAGGCATATTATAAAAAAAGAAGAAGCATTCAGCTCTCTTCAAAAAAAGTCAACTACATGCTGTTTCATGACTAAGTAATATTATCACGGATGGTTACTTTTGATTAGACAGATTAATAGCTCTCCAGTTATAATTGTAATAATTAACTATATAATACGATATAAAACGAAGTCCACTCTATTATAGTAAATATTACGTATATAACTTTTATCTTACTCACTCTCAGCCTCTGCGTCAAACATTCGCATCCGACTTGCTCGGGACAATATCCGTACACCTCAAAACTGTGATACATTACTCTATCCTTCCGCTCAGCGAACAAAGCCGCCATCGTTTTACGCCGCTCGTTCACGCCAACATTTACTGCCATTCTTTTGATAATTCGTTCTACAATAACAGAATCTGTACAGTCTACATTCCCCCAAACCTGCAGTCGCTGCTTTCTATAGTTCCATTACGGTTCGGGAATCAAGTTAAGAAGGTGACCCAATGTCTCGACATGTACCTGAAAAACGGTTAAAGGATCATCGAGGAAAGACATTATTTCTCCTCTCGCTGCTGAATAAAATCGTAATCGTTCTGGTGTTGGCGATGCTTCTTCACCAGTTGCATTTGAAAAACGGCACCGTGCCTGTAATTGATTCCTCGCCGGAACAATCGCATCCATATCCAACGAATGCTGCAAATCCTAACTCGCAGCCTGCAGCTTCAACATTCGAAGTTCCCTCTATCACCCCGGTCCAGGCCACCTCACCTTCCGTGCTGGAAGAAAGCGTAGTTGGCTGGGTCAAAATAAAGGCTGCGGCGGAAATTCGAACCGAGCCCGATGGCAACAAGCCAGTGTTGCTGGAGGCTGCTACGGGCGAAGCTTTTCCGGTAGTTAAGCAATCGGGGGAATGGACGGAAGTGCGGTTAAATGCCAAGCAGCAAGGTTGGTTGCCTGTAAGTCAGACGATAGATTTCCAAACATCAAAAATGGATACTCAACTCCTGCTTATCAAAGCCGATACCCCGCTGTATTGGGGCCCCGATGAAAGCTTCGGCAAAGCCAAGCTTCTTACCGCAAACACCTCTCTAACTCCGAATGAGATCAGCGGTCAATGGATTTTGTTATTGGAGCAAGAGCACGGGAAACCACTATGGGTAAAAACGAATCAGGTGGAATGGACTTTCGGCGAACAACCCTCAAGGGAAGCGTTTAGCCGTGATCTGAATGATCCATTCTCCGGTGCCACGGTGCGGTCTATGCCGCTTACCGGCAAAACCATCGTCGTCGATCCCGGCCATGGAGGCATAGACACGGGGGCGATCGCAAAGATCAAGCCTGTCTATGAACGTGACGTCAACCTGGTGTCGGCTCAAGTGCTTGTAAACAAACTGAAGGCTGGAGGAGCACATGTGATCATGACCAGAACCGGCAACGATCAATTTGTTTCCAAAGCGCAACGGGTCCAAATATCGAACGACAACAAAGCGGACGTCTTTGTCAGCATCCATCAAAACATGTACCAGAAAGATCCCACCATATCGGGTACGATCACGTATTACGATTCGGCCAACTCAAAACGTTTGGCAAATGAAATTGAAATTGCTACCAGCAGACAATTAAACAGCCGACATGAAGACAAGCATGTTGAGAAAGAGCAGCTGTACGTGCTCAAACATAACCGTCGTCCCTCGGTGCTGATCGAGGGCTGCTTCCTTTCCAACCCGTCCGAGCTTGCCGCTAGTCTGCTACCAGCATATCAGGAAAAACTGGCTGCAGGTATTTACGAAGGAATCGTCGCCTTTTTACGAAATTGAAGGAAACTACTTTGGCTTGACATTGATCCAGCTTATTCGCATCCAATGTTGGTATAATAGCCGGTTAGTTCATTTGATGTAAGAAGGAAGCGTCTCCCGCCATGACGGCTGGAAGGCGCTTTGTGAGAGCCTGAACTTCCAATTGTTCGATGTACCGACCAAAATATCATTACAATAGCCTTCAATTTCCTTTAACATTTCAATTACAAGCCCGCATTTAAAATGCTGTTTGATGTCAGTGTTGAATACGATCTTACCAAAAAGAGCCTGGGTTTATAAAATCACCAGCTAACCTGAAACTACCACATCGTGCCCATTTTCTAAATTGAATGTGCATTTTGTTGTTTCTAAATAGTATAATCGAGGTAGTAGTGGATAGGACTTTAATTTGAACATCGGAGGATTCAGATGAAAAAGATCATGATTGGGCTAACGATTCTCAGTTTGCTCATTTGGAATACCTCTTCCGTTCTCGCTGCTAATTCCACTCCAGCCGATCCCATAAGTCAATTAATAGAATTGCCTGCTTCCAGCTATAATAAACAGGAAGCGGACAGTATGATTAGCAGAATCAAACAATTCCAGCCGAATATTCTCGCCCGATTGGTGCAAAACGGCGTTAAAATCAGGCTCATCACGGGAAAGCTGACGGATGAGCCGGAATACAGGCAGCTTAAAGGTGTCACACCTCGAGGATGGGAAGGCACAGGTAAAACCTGGGACGATATTCCCGGAGTCGGGGGCAAACCTGTCATTCTCAGAATCGGTTATAGCGACAGCGGGCATGAACACGGTTCTTTAAACCTTGAACTGCATGAGACGTCACACGCCATTGATATCAACGTTTTTAATAATATTAGCCAAGGCACAGGGTTTACCCAGCTTTTCAAAAAGGAGGCTAAACTACTATTCCCGGCTAATGCTTACATGGATTCTTATTCCGAAGAATATTTTGCCGAATCCTCCTGTATGTTCGTCTACAGCTTGGAGACGAGGAATAAAATAAAGCGGGTTGCGCCGCTGACCTATGCATTCTTTGCCAGACTTTACGGGCTCCCGCCATCACCACCGGTACACTTTACGGATCTGATCGATACCTACTGGGCATACGATACTATTTATAAAGCGGTTAATGAGGGCTATTTGAGTGGATATGAGGACGGTTCTTTTAAACCGGACAAGGAGATTACCCGAGCCGAATTTTTGAAAATGGTGACCGTAGCCCTTGGCTTTAAGCCGAGACAACCGATGAACAATGAGTTTTGGTATGCACCTTATTTGGAGCTTGGTGCAAAAGAGTTCATTCTAAGAGATCAGAATATAAAAAATCCGAAATGGAATGATCCGATCAAGCGTAAGGAAATGGCCGAGATTTGTGTGCAGGCGTTAAAGCTGAACGAGGGCATGGATGCTATGCAAACTGCCATGAATAAAGGCATCCTGCAAGGGACCGATAAGGGCTTCGAGCCAAATCGCACCTCCACACGGGCACAATCCGTGACTATCATCGAGAGAACATTAGCACTTCAATCTGCAGGAACGTTAACGAAGTAGGAATGTAGTAAATGACGGCGATCTAATCAAATCTGCAGCATATTATTGTGAAAGGATGAAAAAGAGCGGCCACCAAATATTGTGACCGCTCTTTTTTATGCTGCGAGCTCCTCGCAGCGATGTTGGATCCGCATACAACGGCTGAACTTTCGCTGGATGATATCGTATCACTTTGCGATGATTTAATTGAAGCACACGGAGATTGGCTGCCTGCCTATACGAGATAAAAATTAAGCATTCGGATCATGATTCGGATGCTTTTTTTTGCAACTTTTCTGTAGCATCATGAGTCTAATTAAATGAATACATTTGTCACGAGATGTCGAAATAAAATCTGGGAATCCAGATCGATACTAATAAAGAGGTGCACGATTGAAAAAGTCAACTTGGAATCTGCTGCTAGTCACTTTACTGAGCACTGCCTTGGCAGGATGCTCCAATTCCACACAGGATACTGCACCTGCTTCTACTCCAAAAGCCTCAGTTAATGCGAAGGAAACCGACGCTCCGTCACCAACAAGCACGATAAAACCGGTTGCTACGCCATCACCATCAATCTCTCCATCACAAACTCCAAAGGATATCCCATCGGCTTCTCCTTTAGCGGTTCCGGTTCCGGTTCCGACAACAGCTGTCAAACCCATGGCAGTTGCTAAATCTGGAGCAAGCGAGAAAGCAGCTTTGTCCTGGTACTACATGAAGAAGAAAACGGGACAAGTCCCCGATTTTCCGAAAGAGACCAAGAGCTTCACCAGCGGCCAAAAAGCAGTTTGGATAGGTAAAGGCAAGAAAGTATATCTCACCATCGATGCAGGCGGACCGCTTATTGAAGTTGATATGATGTTGAAAGCATTGAAGGACAACGATGTGAAAGCCAACTTTTTTATTGCGGGCTATAACATCAAGAAGAATCCGGATTATTTGAAGCGTTTAGTCAATGACGGGCATTTTATTGCGAATCACACGATGACACACAAGGATATGACGCTGCTGACGGATGACCAAATCAAGGGCGAAATTACGGATTTCGAAAAAATGTATAAAGATATTACAGGTAAAGAGGTGGAGAAATACTTCCGCTTTCCTTATGGCAGATATACGATGCATGATCTGAGCTTGGTTTCCGGAATGGGCTATACGTCGGTTTTCTGGTCAACTGCGATGAAGGATTGGGAACCTCGCAAAAATGGGGCCGACGATCCGTATAATGATATCATGAATAATCTGCATGACGGGAATATCATATTGATGCACCAAGGCTCCAAAGAGAATATGCAGGCTCTCGACCGCATCATCAAAGCCGTCAAAAAAGCCGGTTACGAGTTTGGGACTGTGAACGAATTATCGCCAAACTAGGACATTTATCCAGGTACTTTTTGACTTGTACATTCATATCCTATGCCATGAGTTGCATTCATCCATCAAGCGAAAAAGGAAGCGTATGTTCGTGCAGCAGGCTATTGCCATACTAGACTCCGGAGTCGGATGGTCGTTAATAGTTTCTGTGCCATCATGTTATGCCTCTCTCCTTATCATCTCTTGTTGTTTAGCCACCCCTGTTCAAATACATAACGAGTAAGCTGCACCCTATTGTCCATTTGCAGCTTTTGCATAATATTTTTCAAATGATTCTTGACCGTATGTTAGGAAATGCCCAGCCCCTCCGAGATATCCCGGTTGGACTTACCGCTAGCCACCCATTCTAATATCTCTCTTTCCCTCCCCGTTATTAATGCATTTGGAGCTTCGAGCTTTTCCCTTGGAGTAAATTCTTGAAGCAACCGTAGTGCAAGTTCCCTCGACATTGGAGCTTCATCTACCGCAATGGCCTTTAAGTATTCATGCCAAGACTCTGGGTTCAAGTTTTTAAGTAAATAACCTTGGGCCCCTTTTTTCAGTGCTTCAAACAAATGTGTGATATCATCCGATACGGTTACCATGACAATTTTGACGTAAGGGAACTTTTCCTTGATCTGTTTTGTAGCCTCTAATCCATCCATTTGCGGCATGTTAATATCCATCAATATCAGGTCAGGCATCCATTCTTCAGTGAGCTTGACCGCCTCAGCTCCATTCTTGCCCTCGGCAACGACTTCAAAAGAAGGGTCCATGCTTAAGATACTACGTATCCCTTCTCTGGCATGTTGGTGATCGTCTACAATCAAAACTCGAAACGGCCGCATCATCAGGATACCTCCTTTCGTATTTCCACTTTTGTTTTGCCGTGTTCACGCTTAATCTGAAGTAGCCAGCCCATCTCAACCGCTCTTTCATTCATGATTTTCAATCCATATCGGTCCTGATGACGAAAAGGATTACCTTCAGTTCCGACACCATCGTCTTCCACTATGCAGCTCCAGGAATTGTCATTATGCTCCTTACTTTGAATCCAGACCTTCTGAGCTTGTGCATGTTTGCGCACATTGAGCAGTGCCTCTCGGATCGATGCATAAAGCTCCACTTTTTCCTTAGCCGACAGTCTTTCCTCCGAGAGCTGCCAATCCCAGGATGCCTCGATGCCAGTCTCTAAGCTAAAATCATTCACCATTCTCTCCAAAAACTGCATCCATGGCAAGGCATCCGGATACATCGGATAACGCAAGTTCGAAATCGCTTGTCTGACATATTCGTTAACTTGATGAACGGTCTTCCGCAGCCCTTTCATCCTTTCTGCTTGCTCTCCATCCTGTTGTCCTTGCTCCAGTTGATCCATTTTCACCGACATAAGAAAAAGGGATTGGGCGATACCGTCATGTAGCTCTCGGGCAATTTTTTCTCTCTCTTTTAATGCAACTTGACGGGAGCGTTCCCGATTAAGCTCTTCTTGTGTCGCCTCCAACATCGAAAACAGCTTAAGTAAAAACGTTATGCTGACTGCTAGTTCAATAAGAGGAGAAAGCCAGTTACCTAGCTCCATGGAGATGTGATCTAGGAAAATGTGATGACGAGTATATTCCCATACAGTAAGCGTTAGTGCTGGAACGATCAATATGATCCATTTGATTTGTTTGTAAGACATGCTTATCACCTTTTTTCTCGTCTCTATAACTACTATACTCAATAACTCCTATTTCAAAATAACTCGAAAGAGCTATTAAGCTCTTTTAAATGAATTACCGTCATGAAATATTCAAAAATTCTTGATTGGAATAGCTCTTTCTAGTCATGGCAAACATGTAGACGTTGGTTATAATAGTAGGGGCGGTTGTTAAGTATTTCACAAAGGAGTGAAACGATTTAATTAAAAATGGCCGGCTACTTATTATGCTTTTCATGTTAACCATTTCTGGATGCGATAACAACTTTATAAATACTTTTAAAAGGGAGAAGTTAAATGAAAAAGTTTTTTAGCGCATTATCCTTGTGCTTTGTAGCCATGCTGCTTTTTGCAGGCATTGCCAGCGCACACGTCGTTGTGTACCCACAACAATCCACTCAAGGAACTTATGAGAAGTTCACCGTTCGAGTTCCTTCGGAAAAAGATGTTCCCACGGTTAAAGTCGAAATTAAAATCCCCGCTGAGGTTGCCATTTCCCGCTTTCAGCCGATGGCTGGTTGGAAATATGATTTAACTAAGGACACTTCGGGTAAAATAACAAGTGTAGTTTGGACAGCAACAGCTGAAGGATTCTCCAGTACAGAGTTCGGCGAGTTCAACATCAGGGGAAAGTCGGGGATCAGGCTACCTCCATCTCGTGGAAAGCTTATCAAACCTACAAAGATGGTAGTGTCGTGGAATGGGTAGGGGCTCCGGACTCAGACAAGCCAGCCTCCGTTACAATTGTGAATCCGAAACCAGCTACTGCCAAAACCGGTGCAGATGGCCATGACCATGGTGCTGGTACTACGGCGGCAACACATGACGGGAATGGCGGAAGCTCTAAATTGCCTCTTTTTCTTTCTATTGCTGCGCTAATCCTTGGGGTAGTATCGGTGATTATTGCTTTGGCTAGAAAAGCGAAATAATTAATAAACTAAAAATTTAACCAAAAAAAGATTGTATCTAGCCTTCTAACAGGTTGGAACGATTTTTTTATACTAATTTAGTTGATTATTGCTTTTCTTCTTTTAAGTTTACCAGTTAGACCCCAAATATTACTGGCCGATAGCACAGCAGGCCCGAGTTTATCACCGGCAGCCTGCCTGATTTTTGTTATTTGACCACATAAAAAAGAATGGCCTACAGCAGCCGCTCCTTATTAGCTACAAAGAATTTATTTCTGACGCACCCAATTGTTTAATCAACTCAAAGCCATTATTTCTTACATTCCCAACTGCCTTTGAAACGGGATATGCTTTCATTTCTTCTGGCGGGTAGGGTGCAAGCAGATGACGGACAAATTCCGGATCCGTAGTGCCCGGATCAAGCCACAACGCCTCATCATCCTTCTTTAGAATCACAGGCATTCTATTATGGATATCAGCCATCAGTTCGTTTGGAGTAGTCGTAATGATTGAGCATGAATTAACTATATTTCCTTCAGGATCTCTCCAGAATTCATATAATCCCGCCATGCTGAAAATATCCTCATTCTTGAGTAATATCCTCATAGGTTGCTTATCTCGGCCAATCTTCTGCCATTCAAAAAATGAGCTGGCCGGTATCAAGCAGCGTTTACGTTTTATCGCATTTCTGAAAGCTGGTTTTTCAGCAACTGTCTCAGCTCGGGCGTTAATTGTTGTATAAGCTATTTTTTCATTCTTTGCCCAAGGTGGAATCAGGCCCCATTTCAGCTGATCCAATTTTGTTTTTTCACCGTCATTCATGATGGCCGGTATCATTTGAGTCGGAGCGACATTATAATTGGGCTTGGTAAAAGGTTGGATAATTTCATCAATATCGTAACGAGTAATCAATTCGTCCATGGTCATCACAATCGTAAATCTGCCGCACATATAGATCCCCTCCCATTGGGATTATACCATTTTCCTTACTATTACCCACGTGATCCCTCTAATTACCACTCCACGAATGAAATAACAATTGATAAAATGAACATTGGTGATGCAACTATGTTTATTTCCCCAATGTTACTCGAGAAGAGCGACGCACCTTTTAACGATCCCGCCTATTTATTCGAACCCAAAATAGATGGCCATAGATTGATAATGACTTATAAAAAAGGTGAAACTAGATTATTCACCAGGCACAATAATGAATGTACCCGGAAATATCCGGAACTCTGGAATCCTGCTATGTCAGGGGATGATGTTATTCTGGATGGGGAAGTCTGCAGCATAGATCCAACAACTGGAGTAATAGATTTTGAGAGTGTCATGGAGAGATTCCAACTATCCAAGCAAACAAAAATAAATGCAGTGGCAAGAACTATGCCCGTGCATTATATTGTTTTTGATGTATTAAGACATAATGGTCGGGATCTGCGCCGGTTACCATTGATAAAGCGTAAATCTATCCTCGAATCAATAATCAAACCAAATCCCTTCTTAAGCGTTATTCCATATACTGAGAACAACGGAACAGATCTGTACAGTGTTATTTGTGATAAGAAAATGGAGGGCATTGTTGCCAAGAGAAAGAACAGCTTGTACGTAAGCAAACGTAGCTCCGATTGGCTAAAGATAGTTCGGTATGAAGCCGCTGAAGTTTTTATTTCAGGGTACCGTAAGGATGAATTCGGCTTACTTGTCCAGGTAGAGGAGAATGGTAAGAAGAGGGCCGCTGGTATCATTGAGCTTGGGGTACCTCCTAAACACAAAAAGGCATTTTACGGCATAGCTAAGCAGCTTGTTACTGGGGAAGATAAGAACTTTGTTTATATCGAGCCTTCGTTGAAAGCCAAGGTTAAATTCCGGAATTGGACCAAGACCTTTTATCTTTGGACTTACAAAAGCACTGTTTCTAACACTAGAAGTTGAATGCTCCACAGTATGAATTTGAGTGATTTCAACTGGGATGTCGTACTGTAAAGAAATCCATCCTAATATGGGTTGAATCAGATTATAAGCTTTACTTTCAGCGTTGTTAAAACTTTCCGCCATAATAGCCGGGAAGCAAATTTGAGACATCCTCCCCTTACTATTTGTACGAATTTCGCATTTTGCTGATCCCCCATCCGGTCCCATTACATCTATTTTTACTCCGGTATACTGATTTTCAATCGGTAAATCTGGATTGTAAAATTGTAAAAAAGAATCGCCTTTTTGAATGATATCGAACTCGAAATTAGCGTTATCTACAGAATAAGATGTTGGTCCAAGAACATAGGTTACACCATAAGAGCCTTTTATACCTTTTGGGTCTGGTTCAGAATCCTCTTTTGTAAATGTAACTGTAATATCTAACCATTGGCCGATTTCAGGACGTTCAATTACTACTTGGTTGGAATCTGACACTCATTTACCTCCTATGTGTAATACCAATAATTTATAGGTATATTGCAAAGATGAAATACTAAAATGAAAAAAATCTGTTTAACACCCCACTGGCTCACTGGTGGGGATTTTTCCGAACGTTTCCTTTAAACGATAGTTGCTTTTATTCTATTTTGAAGTTTTTCAAACAGGTCTACCTCATCTTTCCATACAATAAAGTTATAATGGTCAATGTCAAAATGAACTTTTCGTTCATCTTGAATTATTACACTTATTAGTTGACCATCTATGGTTTTCGCTTCAATCTGTTTGTCTACTACCTTATTAAACCATTCCTCTTGGCATGTCCAAATAACGGGTAAACCCATACCTAATGCATAACCTGCCTCAAAATATACACCGCCTCGGTGTCCAGTAAAATCGCATATCACAAACTTACTTTTCCTAATTTCAACAATTATCTCGTCACAAATTTTCCCATTGTGCTCTTTACTATCAATTCTCCTGGGGAAATAGTCACAAGCTTTTATGGCCTTTTCAAAGCCATTCTCCCAATAATAACCCATACTTGGATCAAACCACATTGCCGTGAATGCTTGAGGAGGATTTATATTTATTCCTTTTTCAATTTCATATATTCTTGCAAGTCCCTTCGCTGTCACCGTAAGCGTTCCAGGCAGATCATTATTTCCTTCAACTAAATTATCATAAAATAGATACTTCATAATAAATTTAGTTGCTTTTAAATCAATCGAATCCGGATAGAAAATTGGGTAATCCGTATCATTAATGAATACCTCATCCCCGGTATATTTTGATAATTTATAAAGGTTTAAAAGAGTACGATCCAAGCGTTCAGAAATATGATCTGGAAAGCTTTTTATCACATCTTCGTAAGAAATAAACGGTAAATTTAAAAGATGGGAGTAGCTTCCTGGAAATAGATCGGTCTTTTGACCAAACACAAGTTTTACATTATTATTATGAATCGTTCTTTCTCTAAAGAAAGACGATAACTTGACCCTATCGTTAATATTTTTATGTTTTAAGGCTTCTTTTTCTATAAAGGTTATCAAATAATCCCCACATATTTTACATGATATCTCATAAATATCTGAAGAAGTAAGGTATAACTCTATTTCTATCTGTTCTTTTTCATTTTCACAAATTGGGCACTTTTTAAATGTAATCAATTATTATGATCCTCCTTAGTTTTTCGTTTTAATCATTTCAACTTAATTACTTCGATTACTGATCATTTCATACATCTTATTTATATCCTTTTCTACCCAAAATATTGTTAATAATGATTATAGTATACTCTCATATAAACTGGTAATATTTTCTCTCCCTTTCCCACTCCATTAATCCCATCCAAATCCGCTTTCTTTATATTGCAATATGTGGCAAACTGGAAGAAATGATTATCCCGCTCGATCAGCTTAAAGATATGCTGGATTGCCTAGTAAGTGGAGATCTCGACGATTTTGAGCACAGCTACGGGGAGCTTTGGAATGCCATATTGGCAGATATACTGCATACAAGCCCAGCACTGGTCCAATACCTGCAAGAGCCCGCAGCTTTTCCACATGACGACTGTCGTAACACCAATTAACGAAGGCGGTGATTGGGATGTTTGGTAAGATTTTTGGAAGGATGTTTGGAAGGAAGAAGACTGTATCTCCGAAAATATTAGAACAGCGATTAGTAAAAAAACCAGTACGCACGAACGAGTCGAGCTAGATCAACCGATTCGCCCGGCTAAACGTGGAGTTAAAATTTTGGAGGGCAAAATCGAATAGTTCGATGGGGGGTCGCTAACGTGCGGCCTTCTTTCTTACATATCAATGTCGTGAAAATATGTCCGAAAAATTGTCGAATTATTCTGATTATCCAGGAGGTGATATGATGACAAAAGGCAAAGATGCAAAGAAAGAAGCAAAGAAGAAAACTGTCCCTTCCAGCGTTACATCTCAAGGAAGTACAATAAATATGCTTAATCAAAAACCATCGAAGAAAAAGAAAGAGTATAAATAGGAGGATCCATGTACTCAAGTGGTAGCACACTTCGCACCTCTGCCGACTTCGATAATGCCATAATGTTTGGGCTTAAGATTGAAGTATGGCAAGACGAGGCGATCATTGATTACGCCGGTGTTATTGAATCTCATACAAATGACTCTGTCTCATTTATGAATGAGTCAAGATATTTAAAAGCCACTTGCGAATTCAGAGTTCGATAAGTGGCTTTTTCTTTTACGTCTGTTCGCCTAGAGAGTAATCGTAATCATCATTAAACACTGTCTCACCTGTATGTTCTATTCGCCCTCGATACCGATCCATCACCTGGTCCATTTCGGTGAGAATAGACCCAAGTGTAGTTTCGTCAGACAGAATACGTTTAACCTTAGATGGCAAGTTAACTCGGTGAGAGCGTTTATTGATTTGTTCAAGGACTTCCTGATAGGACACTTGAAGCAGAAGCAAGCGTTCAACGGTCCATTTCACCACTTCTTTTGTTTGCACCACAATTTTGTATAGAAAGTTGAAATTTGCCCCATCTTTACTGTGATGGTCTCCGTGAACGATATTACATCGCAATTGGTAGGACTTTTCCAACCACAAAAAGGCTTTCACAACATCATCGTTCTCTTGGTCACCAAATAACAAGCATGAAATCCGACAGGCCATTTGGCGAGATTGTCCGGACTCACCTGTTCCAAACAGGGACTCCAATGCAATCCAGTAGTCTACTTGGCAGTCCACTATATTTTGGCGGTTTGCTCCTTCATGAAACCGGTTGATGGCGATATCAATTTTATAACGGGTTACGGCGTCCAACGTATTGCGATTGCGGAGCAATTCACGAATGTTTCCCACTTCAGAGATATCGTGTGTTCCGGCGATATAATCACCTGGAGCCATCGGAAAGAGCCGTGCCATCATTTTGCCATGTCCCTTTACAAATTGGCACTGTGGAACAAACCGAATAATCCAAGGAAAACTCATACCCTGACCGAACCGGAATTGTAAGATCCCGAGAATTAACCTTGTTCGTGCCTCCAGTTCATTGATTCCATCTTGAAAATCATTGTCTATCATGTTAGGACTAATTTCCTTCACCATTTCCAGAGCAAACTCTGGTAGATCGAATCCTACTTCCTGTATCAGCATGTCGAACTTTGGCCATTCCCACCTTTGTATGCGTCTTAAGGTGATTTCCTCGTCAATTTCGATCGTTTCTCGAAAATTAAGACGCACGGATAATCCCCGAATAGGAATTAGCGTATGTAAGTGAATACACCTCGTGTTTAGTTGGAAGTTGACCTCTTCTAAAATGACTTTGGTGATGTCGGGGTTTTGGGAATGGAAAGGTTGGTGCCGAAGAATGATGTCTTGCATGATGTCTTGTATTCTCTGCCGAATCTCCTCAATCGCTGAATCTTTCCAGTCCGGCACTGTGGCTTGGAGGTGTTTCGCCAATTCAAAGGGAAACGAAATAGCCCCCACGTCTTGCCGATGTTCAAGTGCATAGTCAACTAGTTGTTGCATGTCCTCTTTAGTTAGCACGCTATAAGACCCCCGTGTTTGGTGTTGGAGGATGCGGAGAGTAAATAAAACATCCTTCGAATAGGTTTGGTGCAATGTTGCACTGCTGCCCTCGGCGAGCTGCTTGAGGTTGGTTGTTCAAGCTATTGTGTCCCTATAACTCTTTCCACCCAAATCCGTACGAGCCACCCGAGTTAGAATCTTCGATCAGATATATTTCCCTCCCGCCATAAGCTCCTTTTCTGGTTGCCTCATCTACGTTGAAGACATTCAAATATAAATTAAATAATCCGATCAAATCCTTATCCTTAAAATGACGTTGTTGGATATGAATCGGGCCCACTCCTGCGTCATTTTTTCCTTCTTCAAATATTGAATAATGTTGATTAACAATATCTTCTTTAGCACCGTATATTTCTTTAATAGCACACTGTGCAATCCGTTCGTTGAAATACATAATTCTGTACTTATCTCTTACAACGTTCTGAGGTAAATGAATTCTTGTTGATTTAACAATACCAACAGGTCTAAATGGCTTAGATAATATTCCCCTCTTGTAAATAATCAGCATTAATTCTTTAGACATGGGGACCAAATAACCGGTGTCAACGCCAAAACGCTTTCCGTTGAATGTGGCATACCCCAGATCATTAAGGATAAAGGGAATATCGGTTTGATTATGTACTAATCTCCATGAGGAGAAGCATAAAAGTCCACAATTAATTTGAAAGTCTATTAACCTATTCATATTCATATTGTCATAGTAGAATTCCTCATTAATTACCTCTTTTAACTTCTCCAAATATGGGGCCCTTGCTAATAAGTTTTGATTGTAGTCCTTCCCTCTAATAAACAACTGTGCAACAAACGGGACAAGTATCGTTGACCATAGAAGACCATCAAGCGAAGGAGACCCTATATGGTTCTCTAAATCTTGCACTCCACGATAAAGGTTATTCTCAATATAATCCCAAGTTTTATCTACATATCTCTCATCTATATGCGAAGTATCTTTTATTGTGTAAACATGTTTATCGATACCAACGCTTTCTGCCTTTACACTAATAGCCTTTGGCATCCCTTCTCTTCGAAACCAGATACTTCGATTACGTTTAGGACTCTCCGTTCCACTCGAAAAGCTTCCAATATGACTTGCAGGAATTACATGTTGCCTCGAGCCAGCTTGAGTCATATGATTTCCTCCCCAAATTATTGCTACAACTTACGCAGATAAATTACAATATCTTCACCGGAAAAATACCCCGGCTCCTTCCATTAGCTGGTTTGCGGTAGAGCAGCAGCCTAGTTTTGAAATAGGATTCCAGCTTCTGTTTCTTATGGTCCCACTTCACGGTTACGAATTAGAGAAACGAAGTGGGATCCTGTCAATCACAGGAACAGGAACTTCCTCTAGTGTTATTGAGAAACAGGGTTCATAACTGAGAACAATTTTTATACAGTTAGGTCAACGCTTGGCTCCATTTTAAAGATGAAAATTACCGCCACTACAGTTTTCATAATATCCTCCAGGTCTATTTGTAATATATTCCAGTGTTTATTTCGACAGGCTTCTTCATTATCCTGCCCGTTAGCTGAGAGGGTTGACGCTTATGCATGTGTTGGACATCCCGGAGGATGTTTCAAAGTTGAAATCAAAAATAATATGCCTATCGAGAACTGTGCCATACGTAACTTTCACACTGTTGAGACGTTAGAAGGCAAAGACTCAAGAACGTTTGAAGAAGCATTTTCATTGGTAGAAGAAAATGCTTCCCGAATAATCAAAAACATTAATGCGACATTTATGGCTCCAGAACCAGGCACTGATGACTACAACTGGTTAATTAACTTTATTGCTATTCTGTGCGAAAGAACTCCTGCCAGAAGAAAACATTTCAGTGAAATGACGGCTGAAATGTATAAAATGATAACCCGTGTAGGTTTTCAACATAAAGAATATTTTGAATCGCAGAAAAGGATTATCGAAGAAAAGACAGGTGAGAAGAACAATTTAACTCATGAGAAGTTATTAGAATTTATTGAGAGGGATGAATATGAGGTTGTATTTGGTAACAATCATCATATGAAAAGTTTTATGGATCGTCTCGATGTTATAATTGAACCGCTCAGTAGACGTAAATGGTCTGTTGTTACTAGCCCGCCAATGATGGGAGATTTTATTTGCTCTGACAATCCTGTATGTTTGCGTAATGTAACTAAAGTTACAGGTTTTTTCAGTTCGCCAGGTCACGGTATGTTTAATACCGAGGTAAGTTTACCACTTAGCCCGAGGGTCGTTTTACTCGGTCGGTTTGAAGATTATCATCCTATGTCCGGCCTTGTACCAAATAGAAAAACTGTTGCGGCGATTAACAGTTTTACTGGGATGTACGCTGAAAAATTCATTTTTTCAAAAAAGCAAGATTTCCTTTGGACTGATACAGTAGGTAAGTTGTGTAACACTGATGATTTCAAAAGGAAATTGGTTGAAAAAAAAGAAAAACCAAAAGAATGATGCGAAGAAGGATAAGGCTTAATGCGGGACAATTCAGTATCAAATTAAATTAATTACTATAATAGGGATAAATTGGGAATTATAACTATACCAGTATCTTATACTCCGTTTGAATGCAGACACGTTGCAACATTTTGGAACTAATCTGCCCGTTACTTGAACGAACAGGAGCAGGTCGCGACGGCGCCTGCTCCAGTCATAATCACTTCACTATCGTTATCCTTTTAGCGCAATGACCTAGACTTGATACATCATACGGTTCGCCGTAACGACGGCGAAAAAGCCCTCCGCTATTGGACAGCCTCTTATTTGTACGTCTTGCTTTGTGTGGTTTTACCTGCTTAATATCTTCCCTGACTACTAAAATCGACTGCTCCCTTAATACTTATCTTTTACCAAGGAGCTGCTGGATTTTCTGAACAGTCTGTTGATCGTTTTGAGGGACGTAGATCGATACCAGCAAATTCATCGTACTCGGCTGCAGAAGCGAGATATAATCAAATACAAGAACACCTGCCTCAGGATGATGAAAGGTTTTGCGTATGTTTGGCGCATTTATCACGTCATGGAGATCCCAAAGTGCTCGGAACTGGCTGCTCTCTGACAAGGCTTCAATCTGCTCCATCCACCACGGATCGTTAACAAATTGAGCATAATTTGTTCGAAACTGCGCAATCACCCGATGCGCATGGTCTTTCCACTCCTCTCCCAACAAACTTCTGAAATCTTCTGATACAAATGTGACCCACACTAGATTCCGTTCCCGCTCTGATTTATGTTCAAACTCGCCAAATACAGCACTAAACGAAGCATTCCATGCCAATATATTCATGCGGGCGTCTGTTATGCAGCCGGGAGAAGTGCCGAGAGCATTTAGCAATGACAGTAATTCAGCCGGAACTTTAGTTTGTATGTCAAAGCCTATAGGAGGCTCCTGATTGCGTGCCAGTAAAAATAGATGCCTGCGTTCTACCTCATCCAGCTGGAGGACCTTCGACAGGTTTTCCAGAAGTTCCGCAGACACCTTAATATGACGGCCTTGCTCCAGATATGTGTACCATTCCAGGCTCACGCCGGCCAACATAGCGACCTCCCCTCGTCGAAGCCCCAGGGTACGCCTTCGAGCCGTCTCAGGCAACCCGACTTGTTTAGGCGTAACTCGGCTTCTACGATTTCGCAAGAAATGGGCCAGTTCACGATAACGATCCTGATTCAGTTTTGACATTGCGGCCCTCCTTTTTTCTTACTTGCCCATTCGATAACCACAGAGGTGGGAGTATTTATACTAGAATAACTATCCTTCTTCTTACGAAGCAAATTATGTTGTACGTTATGCTTGTAACCAAACGAAGAAAGGGTCGAATACAATGAAAATGAACGGAAATACCATTCTTATAACCGGCGGAACCAGCGGTATCGGTCTGGGTCTTGCATCAAAGCTCCAGCAGCTTGGCAATAAGGTGATTGTTACCGGACGAGATCTTCACAAGCTGGATGCAGTAATTAAACAGTTTCCTGGGATTCACGTGATCCAAAGCGACGTGAGCGATCCGAAAGCAATTGCTCTTCTTCATCAACGACTAGCCGCAGAATGCCCCGACCTAAATGTCCTCATCAACAACGCAGGAATCATGAGAAAGCTTAATCTTCATACTATCCATTCACATTTAGAAGATATCACTCGTGAAATCGAAATTAACCTGATCGGCTCCATCCATATGGTGATGCAATTCCTGCCTCATCTCAAGAAGCAAAACAACGCCACCATCGTGAACGTCTCATCCGGACTTGCATTCGTACCTTATCCAATCTCACCGATTTATAGCGCTGCAAAGGCCGGGCTTCACTCGTTTTCGCAATCGCTCCGCATTCAGTTGAAGAACACAAACATAAAGGTGTTTGAATTGGCGCCACCAGCTACGGATACGCCGTTGAATCATGTTTTCGATGCTGCGGACCTTAATGGAGGTTTGATGAACCTAACCAAGCTCGTCAATCAGACCATCGAGGCTCTTAATAAAGATCAGTTCGAAATCTGCCCCGGCCCTAGTAAGATATTAAAACTATTGAGCCGCTTTGCTCCTCATTTTATTTTAAATCAGCTCAGCAAGCCTGTCGATGCCATGCTTACAAGGGAGCTCAGCTATCCGACTTCAACTCCATTCAAGTCACAGCAGCAGGAGCCACGTCATCCGGACTAGGTGAAATCTGTATCACCCCACGCTATAGAGTATAAAAAGGAGCGATTGCTATGATTCGCTCTTTTTTTATCTTTGCAATCACTTACTATCGTCTCTCAGTGTGCCCTCAATAAGACTGTTGGTTGTTGAAGAAAACTGCCCGTTAAGCTGAACAGGCTGCCGATAATGCTGGCAGTCTGTTGTCTTGGTGCTATAGTTCTCCGGGACCTGCACCTCTACGTATGTTACGATTCACTGTTGTGTACTGTGTTACCATTTCTTCGGACTACAAGGAATTTAATTCTAACGTACCCATTTCTTTAATTAACTCTAGTCCGTTATTTCTTACATTCCCGACAGGAATAAACATAGCCTAAAACAAAGAGTGTTGCGACTCATGATTGATATATTGGCGAACTGAAAATCTGATTGATAAAACAGTATTCAAGCAATCGATATAACAAGCCCCTTTCCATTTTTCAGGAAAGGGGCCGTGTTGTGTCTGTATACCCGTTTTTTTTCCAACGTAATGTGTAGACACTACGCACTCCACATGTGTCGTATGCGGGAACATGGCCTATTTGGTTCCCATCAGCCGAGGAAGGCTAAAGCCTTGATTAAAAGGGTTTTCTCAATTCAAGTATGGTTCTGTTTGGTTGCTGTTTGCCCGGAAATGATGGCTTTCGTCCCCAATTCGTCCCCAACTAATGGTATCGATTGGTGAGGAAAAATAAAGTTGTTTAATGACCCGGGAACTCTTCGTGGGTAATCTCATCGTCCATTTTCCACTTTGTCCTCGATCAGCATCGCTAAGATTTTTTCATCAAACGTCGACCTCAATCTGAGAATATTTCTTATGGGATTAATTAAAACATGCTTTCACCACTACAGCCACGATAATGCATTCCAAGTTGGAAGAAGAACAGTAAATCGTGGTGGTACTAAAAAAATGTTTGCGAGATACCACCGTAGATCGGAAACCCGGATACGGCACTTTGGAACACCTCGACACCTTCGACATGAGCACTCCCACGGACAACGATCTCCGCTTCGCGTTCCCCCCGGTAGGCAAACTAGATCTCCGACCACTCTTCTTCTGAACTGATAAACAACGTCATCTCGTCGATGTCCATCTTCTGTTTCTCGCGCAGCAGGTAAGCGTAGAGATACAACTGTTTCTCGTACCAATGCGCTCGGCCTTCGGTCGGAACCTTGCCCGTTTTCAAATCGACGAACGTTATATGAAAAAGGATATCATTACTCTTGCGTAGAAATGTTTATTAACAACATTAATAAACGACAGGGGATTACTGATGAACTCAATTCACAGCAGGGAAGATTTCACGTTCACCGGAATTCAATCAATACGGAAAAAGGATCACGTCCGTATAAACAAACTTATTTATAAGAGTGTAGTGAATAACGAATTTGTTAAGAAATCTAAAAGGTTAAAAACGCAATTTTCCGTTTGCTATACTCTGCTTGTTGTTCTCGTGCCTTTATTGTTCATGGATAACAGCCATGATAAATTTGTCGCCCTTGCCATTTCATTTCTTACTTTTCTCCTTGTTTCGTGGTATTATCGTGGCTCCATTTTCGCAAAGATGAGAATACAAGGTTCTTATCAGGACCACCACGTTTTGATCAATAATCAAGGTGTTAGTGCAACATCAATTGAGTTCTCAATGGAAATTAATTGGGACAATATCCATCAAATTCTGTTCACACACGCGGAAATTATTTTCGTTTCAAACTCATGTTATTTTCTAGCACTTAAGAAAGATACAGTAGACGGATTACCAAGACTCTTGGAAATCTGCAAGAGATTTAATCAATTAAAATTTCAACCAAATTGATCCCTCTTACTACCTAAAAAGGGTTCTGGTGCAAGAATGAAATCGTGTGGTAACATAGATAAAAACCATGAGGATGTAAAGGAAACATATAGATGAATTCAGCGTCAGAATAAATGAAGATACTTATATCGAGGTACAAATAAAAACTAAATCGTCTTTAGAAGAGAATTGGAGCACTTTTGCCGCAATGTCGATATCTCCAAGAGCAAATAAAATAATGATATTTTATACAGAACGAGATAACAGTTTTTGGATCATACCAACCGAAGAATTACTAAAAATTTCGAAGGTAAAACACCTTGGCAGAGTCACCTTTAACGTACCTACAGATAGCGATGAAGTGAGTAAACTGTCAATTAGGTACAAAAATGACAAAGGGTTTGAATTAATTAAAAGTATGAGGTTGCAGTAATATAATATAAGTGATACAACAGCCATAGAAGTTTACACGAGTTGAATAGTCGCCTATAAAAGAAATCCGAGCAAAAGCTCGGGACCTCCTTGCAGAGATGGTTAGAGAAGATATGTTACTTTACGTAAGTGCAAGACTGATTTTCCTCTAAAAGGTATATTAATTATTGGTTATTAGGCGTTAAGGTCTGGCGGCAAGCTTAATTTGTGAATCGTCTGTATTATGAAACTCGTCAATGAATAAAAAGGAAATCGGCCGGGAGATACTTTCAAACGCGTCTTGGTTTTTGTTTCGCACTTTAATACATCAATGTCTGCTTCACACTGCGGGAGCATATCTTTGAAAAGTTCGTGAAGATCAGCACTGCGGCCAAATGTTTCCCACCATGCCAGCCCGGCAATTTCGTCTGACGTTAGTTCCTTTCGTTCCATTGCAAAGGCATCGATCGTCTGCCCCTATCACTTTGTACCGCTCATAAAAGACATTACGCAGCTTGTGAAACATATTTGGGCCGCTTCGCGGCGTAAAAGTGATCATCGCCATTTCGCCGAGTGGAATCCCAGCGGTCTGAATCTGAAAAAAGATGCGCTCGATCATGTCCGTTGTTTTTCCGGTTCCTGCTCCGGCCTCAATTCAGAGATGCGTATCGCTCGAGGCATGCTCCACCCGGTATTGCTCTTCGTTGAAGCCTTGACAAGCGAAGTGGTATTATGGACAAAAATCCTTATTCGACAAATAGCTTCCAAATCCTACAAATAATTGACCGCTGTAAAAAAGAATTACATCCAGATCTACCGCATTTGGGTCGGGGGTGCTGCAAAAAGAAACAGAATGCGCTATAATAGGAACGAGAGTTTGCCTTATATATATTGAAATACTGGGAGTTGTGATTTATGATATTCGAAAAAGGCGAGCTTTTCTGTGGTCCCGGCGGTTTGTCGCTCGGCGCCCTGAAGGCGAAAGTGACAGGGAAAAACGGAGAGCTTTTTGCAGTGAAACATAAATGGGCAAGCGATTATGATCCAGCGGCGGTTGAAACCTACCGAGAGAACATTTGCAAACCTAACAACTATGATCCGAAGACCGTCTTTCAGAAAGATGTCCGCGAGCTCAAGATCGATGAGCTGGAACCGATCAACGCTTTTGCTTTCGGGTTTCCTTGCAACGACTACAGTTTGGTCGGAGAAAAAAAGGGCATAAACGGGGAATTCGGCCCGTTGTACTCGTATGGGGTTAAGGTATTGGCATCAAAGGAGCCCCAATGGTTTATTGCAGAGAATGTCAGCGGACTGGAAAGCGCCAACGAAGGACAAGCATTTCAGCAGATTCTCAACGATTTGGAAAATGCCGGACCCGGATATATGCTGACGCCTCACTTGTATAAATTCGAAGAATACGGCGTTCCGCAGACGCGGCGCCGGATTATTATTGTCGGCATCCGCAAAAACCTGAATCTGCAGTTCAAGGTGCCGGCGCCGACCCACGGACCCGGTAATTTTGTTACCGCGAAGCAGGCTCTGGAAGGAGAACCTATTCCGGAAGACGCTCCCAATCAGGAGCCGACGCGACACCATCAACGTGTGATCGACATGCTTTCCTTTATTCCGCCCGGAGAAAACGCATGGTCGGAAAAAATCCCGCCGGCACTCCGGCTGAATGTGAAAGGCGCCAGGATGAGTCAAATATACCGCCGGCTCAAAGAGGATGCTCCTTCTTATACAGTGACCGGAAGCGGCGGCGGTGGAACGCATATTTATCACTACAGGGATCTGCGGGCACTGACCAACCGCGAACGCGCCCGCCTGCAGACTTTTCCCGACAAATACGATTTTAAAGGCGGCAAAGAAGCCGTCCGCAAACAAATCGGCATGGCTGTACCGCCGGACGGCGCCAAAGTGATTATTGAAGCGATCCTAAAAACATTTGCCGGTATAGAATACGATTCTGTACCGTCCAAGTGGTCTGTGAATTCACAGGAAAAATCCAATAGTGAACTTGAACTGGCAATGCAAGAGATTGCGGCTGCTTCCGAAAAGTAAAACAAGAACCATCAGGACCTATTGGCCTGATGGTTTTGTTTTGCTTTCTCAAGAAAGGCCGCAATACGGTCGGCCGCTTCCTCGATACTGTCTTTGATATCATGTTCCCAAATGCGAAGAACATTCCAGCTTTTACTGCGGTAGTAGGCCGTAACTTCGGCATCACGCTCCCGGTTCCGCGCAAGTTTGGGACCCCAATAGGTCTCGTTCGTCTTCGGCTGATTACCATGAATTTCACAGCCGTGCCAAAAACAGGAGTCAATAAAAACCGCAACTTTGTAGCGCTTCACCGCAATATCCGGTTTTCCCTTTAGATCTTTCACATTTTTCCGAATCCGGAATCCCCGCTTCCATAATGCTTGGGTGACTCGGTCTTCCAGCTGTGTATGCACTGATCGAATGGCCCTCATGTTTTTGCTGCGGTGCTCTTTGGATAAGTTATCTGCCAACCTTTATCACCACGATTTTTTGATTATTTCATCATTAACCTGCACCATTCTCTACTAAACCAAACCGCTCTCCAACTCCAGTCATTGCGAGGACGGTTAAACAAAAAAAACCGCCGGCCACAGGGTATCGTATTTTGATGTTAAAGACTCCGCTAAAAGGCAGACACCATAAAAAATCGGTTGTCCGGAAATCTCAGATTCGGAACCCACCTCGGAAGCCCGTCTTCCCAGCCGCTTTCAACTTTGCCGTTGTAGCGATACAACGTGAGCGTCGGGTAATCCGGGTAAAACAAGCGGTAGTCATTTGGCGATAGCATCGCCCTGGTCCCTTTGGAAATGTCCCGGTTGCTCCTAACAATGAGGAACCCTTTGTTTTTGTACTCATCCATCTGCTTCATATTTCGGAGACAGGTCCGAATAGCTTCATCATCCCAGCCGACCAGCTGTTTTTCAGACTCTGTTAAATTGATTAACTGCACCAGCATACTGAGCGGCACTTCAGCCGGCTCAGCCCTTCCGTCCAGAGGCATCAGTAGCTGATCCAGCAAAGCCATATTTTTGGAAATCGGAAGCAGCGGAAAGGTTCGTTCGCCGGGTGTATAGAAAGCGAGCGAATCCAGATACACAACATTGCGCCTCGTCGGCTTAAGCAGGGTGTTATTCGAACGTGACAAAACAATTGCCTGCAGGTTGGAAGGTCCGGTCTGCTGCGCCATCTTCCATAGTTGCTGGTCCGATTGATGCACGCTTTTAAACACATCAAGCAAAGATTTGGAGATGTAAAACCGCACCACGTCCATGTCTTTTTTCCTATAACCGTACATGCGGCAGTGTTGCAGCAAGGTATCCACCTGCGGGTTTTTGCTGTTCCGTCCGTAATATGTTACAAGCAGTCCCTTGATCGTCACGCCGCGGCCGAGCCGGTTGCCGCCGATCAGAATGTTGAAAGGCGAATCATAGGATGGGATTTTGTTGTCACGTTCGGAAATGAGCACTTGAATGTGGGTGCTTACGATATTGTCGATGATTTCCTGGCAGACATCCTCAAACTCAGGACTGTTGTCTTTAGTCAGCCGCATATCGTCATAGGCTTCCTGCAGATAAGAAAGCACAACCGGCCGATCGGCTGAGCCGGTGTTAAGCAATGCCCTCGTCAACCGCGTAATGAACCCGTGAATGAGCGTCTCCAGCCTACGGTGTGGTTCCTGCAGATGGCTCAGGTGGAGCATGCAGGAGTAAGCCGTTCCTTCACCTGACAGCAGTTTAGACGATGCGGAGACGAAGAATGCGCACAACGCTTTGCGAAGCCCGGTCGGAACTGAATGCAAGCTCTCTTCTGCGCCGGCAGAAACAGTCGCTTGAATCTTCTCTATTTCATCATCATTAAACAAGCGCATGGGACTTAATTGCTGCGGTTGCTCATAAAACTCATCGCCTCCGACATAATCGGCTCCCGGCTGAAACGTCACAGTAAACTCCGGCCTGAAGGTGCTGTCCGCACACTGGAGAAAAAGTGACTGCGGCGTTGCGGTCACTTGAATGAAAATATGGCATTGGAAATAGTCCCGTATATTCACAATACTTTGATTGACTCCGCTTAAATCATTGGTATCTCTGTTAATAAGCGTATTCAAACTGGCCTGATCCGCTTCATCGTCGAAAATAATAGAATTAATCCCGTTGGGAATAGTTTGCTCCATAAATTCTTCTAAATTGGCCAAGATATTGTGGTTTTTTGTCGCAACTAACACAAGACCGGTATGCTCCAGCGCGTCTTGTATTCGCATGTCGTAACTGCTGGCATCCCACTGCTCTTTTCCCAACGTCAAAAGACCTGGAAGCGCCGATTTAATTCTACGCAGGGTTTGATCATACAGCCAAGTATTATCCGAAGTCAGAACAATGAACAAGCGGTAGCCTCTGTCAGAAGCCATTGCCATCGACATCATGATATTGTTTGTTTTCCCGCTTTGAATCTGTCCAAAAAGCAGACCCTGTTTGCTAATGCGATCTGCGGAGGGACCGAATGCTTCGGTCAGCGGCGCCGCATTCTTTAAAATATTGTCGGCTTCTGCGGCACCAATCTCGGCTGTCAAACTTCGAAGAAATCGACGTGTGCGCGGCCCATGTAATGCTTGCATCATCATAATCTCCCCTCGCTGAAGTCAAGATAAAACGTTTCGTCGTCGATTTTGTAAAGCCGCACATTGCTTCTGCCGTACGAATCCAGATGAATTTTTTCGACTTTCGATCCGAAAGGCAGACCGAGGCGCTTACGGAAATATTTGCCCAATATGCTGTTGTCGTGGCTCGACTCCAACGCTTTGCTGTTGTCTTGGGCAACCACGCATACAAAGCTTTCTCCGTCATCGGTAATTAAGTTAAATGCTCTTTTCCGATCCGGGAGAAACCCAGGATATTCTTTGTGCACGGCGCTCGGGATTGGGATGTAGGCTTGGTTAGGTTCTCGTCCCGGACGCTGTCCCCAGTTGAGTCCGCTTTTTTCGTGCACCTCTCCGCTTCGGATCGTCACGATCGGTAGTTCAATCCATGGTCGGTCGCCGACGATGTGATGGACAGCGCCTGCATCGATTTGGCTGGACTGCGGGGATTCCTGAAAACTCATCGTAAAATGCTGAAACACATCCTCTGAAGTGCAATCGATCAATTCATGATCAGCCGGAAACGCGGAACGAACTTCTGCGTCATCCGCCGTTACAAGCAATTCCTGGTAATCCCGAAATCCATGCCAGGATAAGTTAGCCGAACCGGCGTAAGCCGACTGTGGAACAGAATTTCTGTCCAGCCAGAGAAAAATCTTGGAATGAATGGGCACCCTGCCGTTGTAATAGCGCACCCGAAGCCTTCCGGTGCTTCGGCTCAAATTTACATATTCATTGTGATCCCATATGGAAATGGCATCCTGCTTCGCCATACCGAGGATGACATCCAGCCTCAGATCCTCATAGCGGTAAATTAAATGATGCACAAAACTGGATGATGCATAACCCGTCAAAATATCCAATCTCCGCAGGCCACGCTGATATTGATCCTCTATTACTTCTTGATAAAGTTTCGGATAAACAGGCATGTTCTTCTTCACTCCGAGCGTTGAATTTTTTATTTATCTTAACATATCGGGATCAAACTGGGCATCCATGGATAAATTTGCATAAAATCCGCTGGATTTATGTTTGTGTTGCAAAAAATTCGAAGCTGCTCACACAATGATCATCCAACGATCCTTGCATAAGCGTTTCCACGCTGGGGCTTTCAAGAAGATCAAGGAGTATCACCGCGTCACCAGCTTCATTGATCTCCAGCACGCCCTTGCAGAGGGATTTACGGTTGTACTTGGCATGACAGTATTTGATTCTTTTCAGTACATCGGTGCAGAAGGAATATTTCCAATGCCTAAAACTGGAGAATCGGTCTTAGGCGGTCACGCTATGTTAGCGGTCGGATATAAAACCATCAACGGCATTGTGTACGCGATTGTACGCAACTCCTGGGGTTCTGCATGGGGTGACGGCGGCTATTGCTATATCCCTTCGGACTACTTCCGCAAAACCGTAATTCAACTCACAGTCCAACTTACCACCAATATAAACCCAATCATGTTTTTCACTCTCTTTGAGTGAAATTGTTTTTTTAGTGTTGCATCAAAGTTAGTTGCATCCATGCTTTCCTTACTGATTTAAGATCCTTAATAGCCCAGTTTATTACTACTATCCACAATATCAGTGCAGTTTGTAAAACCTATAATTTCTATTTCTCATTTCTTGTCTTTATACGAGTATGGATCTGTATAAAGAACATCGACTTTCTATTAGAATTCCTTTAAATCAATAACCTCCCCATTCAAACCATCTAAATCTAATTTATAAATGAGTCCACTAATATGTTTAGGCAATTGTCCATTTATAAAACTTTCTGGTACGATTTTTGGAAAGCTTTCATCGATTTCATATTTCATTACTTCGAGCAGGCGATATGATTTTGTACGAACTTCACTGCCAATTGTGTAATTTAGTTTTTCAAGTGCACGTTCGATTTCCGATTCTTCTAAGTCCAATTCTACTAATTTTGTAACCATATCTTGAATCGAAAAACCGTATCCAGCAGGCTCAAAACGATAAAATAACAAATAATTTGCTTTTAACTGATATTGACTATTAATTGTAATTTGTGAGCCATAACGTGCTACAGTCGATTTCACCTCATAGCAACCATCATTACAATTAAAATCAACAGAACCACCAAATGGCCCTATCCAAGAAACTTCTTTTTCTTGTTTCAACAAATAATAGTAACTTAGCATTTCAGCTAGTACGCTATAGGCTGCTTTTTCAATATTGGCATTGCCTAGTACTTTTCTTTGAACCTTATTTCTTGCCTCCAAGCTCTCGTGAAAAAAGGAAATCCTTTCTATTAAGCGACTTCCTAAATGTGGCTGTCCTTCATTCGAAGCTCCTTTGCCAAGCTTCATAGTTGTAATCGATATTCCCCTGTAGTGTTTCTCTAAGGATTCAATACCAAATGCAGCTTGGATATCTAATTTAGACATACCTTCCAAACTTTCCAAAAAGGACTCAATTTTATTATCAGTAAATATCTTAGGCTGCTTGTCCACATATATCCCCCTTACCACGGCACTACTAAGACCCTTTATCTTACAGCCTCAATTCCACCATGAAGCCCAATCGACACTAAGGATAGGGCTTAGCTTCATGGTGGTTCAATTTTAGACGAGGCATTTTAAAAGTCTCCCCATTAGCCCCAAATAATACCGATCAACTCATATAATAATGTATGCCGCTCCTCTAGTTCAGTCGGCCCAAAGTCATCCACTGGTCTAAACTTAAGTTTATGAGTTTTAATCATATTAGAAAAATCTATCTTAGTTTTGTAACTATCCTCTCTTAACGTCTCGTTCCAATACAAGGTGTTTGCATACGTTTTGAGTTTTTTGCTGTACTTTTCGTTACTACTTGAAATATTATCTTTCCCCTTCAGAAGGAGTAAGCCACCCAGTCGATTACGTTCTCGTTCGAACTGTTCTTGATCATTGCCGAAGGCTTGAAGATTTTGTGAATTGTCGGCAAGAATATGCTCAATGTGAAACCCATTCACCGTTCCCGTATTTGCAACCAGATCGTAAAGAGAATGTTTCATCTGCATAAGGGTTTCATCGGCGATAAACTGCTCTATTCTGGCAAAAAAGTATCGTTTAAACCTCTTGTTCAATTCAATTCCGGTATCCTTAAAATAGCTGTACGTTAATGCTTGGGTTGTTAAAACGCCGCGTGCTTCTGAGATCATTTGTAGCAGATATTTGTCAAAAATCGATTTGATCGTATGAACGCCTTGACCCCTGATTTCAGAACTGATGAGGTAGATCAATTCATTGAAATCGTTGCTGTCATAGCTTTTCTGTAGCTGTAATAACGAGAATAGGCGGTCAACCTCATAGGATATAAGCTTGATTTTCTCCGTTTCTTCGGGGTCACTCAGCGTGCAAGAGGATAAAATTAATAGGAATTGGCTGTCCATCTCCGTAAGAGAATTATAATAAACATGCTGGAATCCTTGATGCAGCTTGTTATAATATTGCAGGACTCGATGATAGAGTTCTGTGTAATATTTAAAATCATTTTGCAGGAATCGCTTTACTTCCTTAGGGTTGTGTTGCAGTTTCAGCTTCTGCTCGACTTCCGATAGAAAGATATTACGATGGTAACTGCGGTCGAATTTACGAGTATCCCCAACGGTCTTCGCGAATTTCGACCGTAAATAATAGATAAAAAACTCGTCGATATCATCATCTTGGTAGGCATTTATTTTATTCACCTGGGATTCCCAGAGGTCATTCAGTCCCAATTGATCAAGCTCGTCCTTCTGAATCTGCCCTAACAGCTTTCCTTTCAAAATTTCATATGGCTTAAGCTTCACCCCTCTATCGTTGATAACCTCGAAAACCATAGGGACATCGGTTTGCTCGACATTTAAGTTAATTAAGACCAAACGCTTCAGAAAATAAAAGATGAAGTTCTCCAACCTATGCTTGTCCGTCAATTCGCGGTCTATAACCACAGAGATCACCCTGTAATTTGAGACCAAATTCACGGCGGTAATACCAGACGTGGTGTCAATCGTATCCAGGTCTGTGTCAGCATATAATCCGGACATGGCCGTTTTGTGTTGCTCGTGATTCATCCAGAATTCCCTTCTAAAGCCGGATTGCCCAGCGATCTTTCCCGAGATCCAATCCCGTAGCTCTGAACCGTATTGTTTGGCGGTGTGCATCAATTTGATGAGGATAAGAGTTAAGGTGGTTAACCGCTGCTGACCATCTACAATGTAGACTTTGCCGTCAATCGTGTTGGTTACATATGTATTTAGATAGTACCAGGAATAGCGTTCAACAAGCTGATCCAACTCAATATCGTTATCCTTGTACTGTTTGTATTCCGTATTGAACTTATAAAAAATATCATCTAGTAATCTCCGGACCGGCTCGTCTGTCCACTTATACTGTCTTTGATAGAAATCGATGTAGTACGTCGTGCTGGAAAACACCTTATCAATATTCTGCTTATCTGGTGTGACGTCCAAACAATTCCTCTCCTTTTTAATTAATATTCAAAGATTGTTTATAGCATCTAAATTTTTAGAAAAAGCCTTCAGATTAGGCGCGATTTCCCATTATCATGAAACAAACTCAGGCTGAACATAAAACTTGCTTTTACTACCTTGAATTTCGATGTGTGTTTCCCAAACAAAGAACTTCCAATGTTCGCCTTATTAGATTGGAAGAAGGTAGGATGCAACCCTTATCCAGTTTGTAATACTACCGTTTGTTTCAGAGATATTTTAGTTTCAGACATTAGGTAAAATGCATCATCTATTAAAGCAAATTTCTTAACTAATTCATAATCCGTGCGAGTCACGGCTGCTCCATGGGCGGCTAAATTCCTTATTTTTTTAATTAATTTTAGCTTTTTCACAAAATCCGGCATTGGGTAAATTAGCCCCGAAATACGATTCCTATTCAAGTAGTCGCATATGCGATACCACAAACGTTCAGGTATCTCAGTTCTTCCTTCATTAAACGCGATAATAGCTCGAAGTTCTTGTTCCATAATCCCTGTATACAATATCGTTAAAACTCCATACAAACTATGTGACACTGGTTCGTTTTGAAAATCTTTCTCTAACCGATGCGCTAGAGCTACACTTTTGATGGAGTCCTCAAAGAACCCCTGGTACTTGAATCTAAACTGATTTTCAAGCTCTTCCTGAACTTCCTGTCCACTCAATTTTTCTGGTGTGAACAAATCCTTTGTGAGTTCCCGTTCCCTCTTTGTATCTTCTATTATAGAAAAAAGCTTCTTCACTGTATGATCTAAAATTTGGTTTCTTGCTTGATTTTCTTGTTGAATAGTTATCATCAAGTTTTGAAGTTGTTGAAACTTCTCGTCATATTTGTTTTTGATGATATGTAGATCCTCTTTGTTTTGAGTTTCGATCTCACGTATTGATAATAGTTCTTGCTCTATAGCAGATAGGTTGGAAATTGCGGGAGTTATTTCACTTGGTCTGGAATTGACCGCAGAAGAGACCGCCCCTATCTGATTCGCGATTTGTTGCAAATGTTGGCCCATTTGGAAAACCACTTGTTTTAGGGCTTCATTTTCATCAGTCGCAGTAACATCAATTCTTGGTTTCTGAAAATTTTCACTATAGTAAAGCCGATTTAATCGGGACCGAAGTATTTTAAAATACTCTACGTAGGCGCCTCTTAGTAACCAATATCCGCCAAATAAAAGTAACCCCTCTCGAAGGTTTGTATATTTCCATAGTAAGGCTGCCATCGCACATACAAGAGCAGCAAACATAAAGGAAGAAACACTGGCAGTCGGAGACTCAATAGCGAATAATTGATATAACCTGTAGGCTGCCAAGCAAATACTTACCAAAGCACATAAGATAAATACATGTACCGGCAAGAAAAGACCTAGGACGGCAACAATAAAAATGAAGGATGAAATAATAGTCTCTTCACTAGTCCTCATGACTCTACCACCCACAACTTAATAGTCATTGTATACTTTGTTAATAATGAGTTCCAAATTACCGTTATATATATCCACCAATGCTAAGACATGGATTGGAAAACCTTCTTTTGATGCACTTTGAATCTTCGTCTTACGACCTACAATTTCCTTACCATCTGCCCTAAACAGAACTGCCTTCATTTCTTTATTGTTATCCAAGTACATCGTAAAGAAGAGATGGCCATCTTTATCGGCAACGCCCTTAACAGAACCTCTAACCTGAAACATCTTTCCACGGTCTTTGTCTGATATCTCCGAAAGACTTTTCAATATAACTTGATTTTCATCACCTTCTTTCAAGATTGTTAAGTCAGCAGCATTTTGTGGTATGACTTCCATTTGATTTTTGTATTCTTGGATTTGGCCTTTGATCTTCATCTGAGCATTGATCGTAATACTTTCTGTATTGTAATTTAGGTTTGAGAAAACCGGAACTTCGACCTCCTCGTTTGTATCTAACCGTTTTACCTTTAGGAACATATGACCATCAGGATGAAGGTATTTTGTTAAGACAGTAGCTTGGAATTCAATTGTCTTTCCTGAATTTGCTTTTGTCACTTCCAATGAGTCCGACGCCAGTATAATATCGCCAGTCTGTTGTGGAATTATCTCTAATTTCCCATTGTAAACATCCACTTGCCCTGTTATTTGAAATACTTTATTTACAATTAGCAGATCTGTAGGAACTTTCTTGTCCGCAAAAACTGGAACGTCCAACAGTCCACTGCTATCTTCAACTGTAAGAAAAAGATGGCCGTCCTTCGATTGCTTCTTATCCTTGATACTTGCTTTAATTGTAACCGTTTGGCCTTTCATCTTTGAATTAATGGATCGGATAGAGACTATAGAAGAACTAACCGTAGGGGCTGTGTTGCCCTTTTCCAAAGCGGTTGTTGAAGATATTGTTTGGCTTGTTGGCGTTACTGCACTTGCTACTTTATTTTGGTCACCACTGAATAAATCTTTTTTGTTGATCAGGAAGTAGCCCCCTACAAGCACAACGATAAACAATGCCCATAGCACATAAAACTTTAATTTCATTTTCATTATCACCTTCACATTTTTCTGTCTTCTGCATACTGTTATCGATTGCTTACTGAAACGGCGTTGGAAAAACTAAGTAATTAAAACTATTATTTTCGACAAAAAGAACTTAAACCCTTTCCAATGCGTAATAATTTTAGTACTTTATGACTAACGACATACGTGCTTACTTTGTTCAAATTTATTGAAGTGGGCTAAATCATTGATCTATAAGATTTTCTCTATTCGAGTATCGTTCTATATGGTTTCAAGATTCTCATCCAATGTATTTATTGCTGTTATTTGCGGTTTCGTAAGTTGCAACTTACATCGCCCCCCCAGAGTAAATTAAGTGAAAACAATCTACCACATTATACCATAATCCAAATGATCCATATTACTCATCTGATTATGCAAAAATAGTAATATATCCCCATATTCCCTTTACTCACTAGTAAAACACTAGTAATATCTAAATATTAACATTCAAGAGGTGAGCAAATGCAACTATCAAAAGTGCCTGAAGAAGATTTAACAAAAAAATTAACAGATTTACGAGAGATTGAGTTCCTCACCTTTGGCGGCCAAAAACTGGTCTATACCTGTTTGTACGAAGGAACCAAGTGCGCATTAAAACTAATTCCTCTCTTTGAGGAATATGGGGAACAAGTAGAGACAGATATTACTCGTAGAGCCGAAAGAGAAATAAAAGTGATGAGAGAAATGACCTCTCCTTTCTTTATTAAACTTGGAACGACTGAACCAGGGGTCATTTCAATTAATGGACGAAAATACTATCATTTTACAGAAAGCTTTATTGATGGAACACCATTAGATGGTTTTCTCCGACAGCGTACCCTTGAAGTTAATGAGTGTGTTAAGGTAGGGCTACAGATAACTTCTACAATTAGCGAATTTGTTGAGAGAAAATATATCCATCGTGACATTAAGCCCAATAACATCATGTATAAAAATACTGGTGATTTTTTATTACTTGATGCTGGTATCGCATATGATCAAGGCGACGCTTCATCAATTACGAAAGGTCCTATCCAACCGGGTACTAGAATCTACAGTTCACCAGAACAGTTAATTGAAACAGGAAGAGAAATAGATTTTCGTTCTGATCTATTCTCCCTTGGGATCGTTTTGTATGAAAGTTTGACAAACAGACACCCTTTTATTCTTCCAGGGACTGGTGAGACACACATTATTTTTTCAATCTTAAAATCACCCCATGCTCCAATCTCAACCTGTCGTTCCGATATTCCTAAAAGATTGGTTACATTAATTAATCGTTTATTAGCAAAACGTCCGCATATGCGATATAAGTCTTGTGATCTATTGATGAAGGAATTAAATCAAATTAAAGAGGAGCTGTAGAAAATGTATATACTTGCTCAACATGGCTGGGGTAAATCGGATAAAATTGAGAGAGGATTAGCCGATAATAGTCTCAGTGGGGCTATTTTAAGTCCAAGAGATGAGAAAATGGAGAAGTTACAAGATTACATTACACAACTTACAGCTTCCAATCATGGTGCTGATGTTATACTGGACCCCCAATTCTACTATGTGACCTTTCAAAATTCAAAAGATGGTAACTTAAGTGAATATCCGTATTACCCTGGATATCACGGTCCTAGCTCTTTTCGGGGCTCCAAAAATACACGCGGCTTTATATTTGATACTTTATCGTACCAAAATGGAATTAATGTAAACTACTTAACAGCCCCTTCAATTCACATCAATTCATTTAGTTCAAGAGAAGCACAGATAATGTTAAATTTTGCTCAAGAAGCGGTTGATATTAAAGAAGAAAAAGGTTATCAAAAACCATTATTACTATCATTGGCGATTCATGAAAACGCATTTTCCGATAAGAGATTAATGGAGGATTTCTTAGATGAGCTTAGCATGATCCAGGCAGACGGAATATATATGATAATCTGCAGAAATCCTGGGGGATACCATCAGTCCTTTGATGATTCTACAAAGCTAGCTAATATTCTATCTTTCATCTATTCTTTAACTGAAATAAATGGCTTCAAAATGTTTTTGGGTTTTTCTGATTTCTTAGGAATACTTTACCTCTCAGTAGGTGCCAGTAAAATAGCGACAGGCTGGTCACAGGGATTGAGACGCTTTACATTAGATAGAATTTCTCCAATTAATGCTGGTGGAAGGCGTCCTCGTCCACGTTATTCTTCGGGTCCACTTCTGAATTCGATTCTAACGTCGGAGTTAGACTCAATTTTACAATCACGGCTAAGAGGTCAATACGACGACTTTTTATCTGGAACGCGCTATGATGCTCTAATAAGGCATAACCCACTCGATGGATGGGACGATACTACGAGCACATTACATCATTGGTCTTGTTTGGAAATTAAAGCACAGAACTTGTTTAATAACTGCGCAGATATCTCAGAAAGATTGGACTCATTACAAGGTGCTATATCATATGCATCAGGATTATACGCAATCTTGAATGCAGCGCATATACAACTCGATCCAAAATCAAATGGCAATCATTTAGATGTATGGAATTCCGCACTTACTGAATTTCGTCAAGATGTTTCTGTGTAATAGTTTCACTACAAAATGTTCTAATTGCCATTCCCTTTCCTACAATATTATAGGATTTACTTCGTGGCCGCGAACTTCGCGGCTTCAATTTCACTCTATAAGTCCCGCCATTATTCACCTCAATAAGGCCAATGTTGTTCGCTTTAAAGGCCTCAATATTGTTAATGGCGGGTGATATATTATTTTGGGGCATGACAACATACGATTCATTTGAAAACCCCTTGTACTGAATCGCTTGATATAGGGCCCTTTTCCAATTATGCAACTTTACCTCATACGCCACAAAGTAAATGTCTGGCAATAGAAAACTTGTACCCAGTACAAAGCGATCTGTAGACAATTCAGTGAATATATTCGCCAATCGCAGTTCCTGTATCCATTTATCAGTTGTTTTAATGGATACTCCTGAATTATTGTGCAAATACTCTCTTGTCCTAACTGAATTATGGTGAAGCAATGATATTAAGTACGAACACGTATAATGGCTCATTAGTTGCAATTGATGCTCAGTAAAACACGGTCGAATATTTTCAACAGCAGCTTCTACAATATCTGCTCTGCCTTGCCAACAATCCACTTCTCGCATAATAATTTTACTTTTTCGATTAAAATTATTCCTATTAAGCAACAATTCAGCAAAAAAATTCACCAATTGATCCTCAGAATTAAAATTATTCATTTATCTATTACACCCTTTTTAAGTCATTAAATTCTGTCCTTAATTGTAGTAGAATTATAATTAATGTAGCACTTTTAGTATAAAATGAGAACTAGTTTATTTTTGGCTCTTCGTTAATCGCGGTGAATTGATGCCAAAATGGCTCTATTAAGAAGTTCAGCCTGCCGCCATGTTAGATGTTCATTTGCTGTGTCTTCATACAACCGATCAACTCGGTTAATTATTGAATTCTCTTGCTATTTCCATCCATCCTCCCCAAAAAGGATAGCGTTATAGCAATTTTTTAATCCGCCCAATCAAAGCTCTCGCAATCCATCCTGTCTCTTCAACAGTCGTATCCCCTGCTTTATAAGGCTCCCCTACATAATTCAGCCCTGGCAAAAGTCCTTGATGCCAAAATCCAACCTTCAAATCTTACCACCCGCGTGGCAATATCGACAAAGCACCGACCAGAGAACTTTGGGGGCTTGTTTCACACCGGAATACGCAATAGTTATTAACCTTAGTTTAATTTGATGCAAATTGGCAAATATGAAGCAATCTGCTCAAAGATTAATCGAGGAAAGAAGGTATAAATGAGCGAATAATCACTTAATTGTTATGGGACATGTGATCACTCACCCCCATACTGTAAAGATTAAAAGTTCAATTATTACCTTAAGTTATCACAAATGTTATACCTACTCTAATAAGGCGCAAATCGGTCTTTCAGAGGACGGTATAGTTTATTGGTATCCTTAAATAGTCTCCGGTAGAACGTTTTGAACTATAAAAAGGTAAAAACCCTTGATAACATTCCAAGGGTTTTCCTTGATTCTCTGAACATTACTGCATACTAGGATTCACACTCTATTAGCTCAATTAAATCCTTATGAATTTGTTTCCAGTCCTGATACAAATTGATTGATCGAACACTGAACCTGCAGCCATTAAACATGTACGAAAGCTTTACATTTTCTTTTATGGACGGATATAGTAGGATTCCCTCGAGATTTTGGTCTTGTGTAATTTCAACATGACTCATATAGGAAAACATTTGATACAGATGGGATGAGTGGATTGTTTCTTTTCCATAGTTTTTTCGGAACGTTTCTTTATAGTATTTTGTATCAATAATGATTTTCCTCGTGGACCCTATCAAAGAAATATCGGTCTGCATTTGCGGTAAATAGCCAGCTGATTTGTCATCCAGTGATTCAAATGGCCAGTTTATATTTTCGCGTTTTACTTTGTAAATATTTTGTTCTTGTCTATAAAAATTTCGAACAAAGTTCTCGAATAAAACGCTCATTTCTCGCTCATCTTGTGTAAAATCTTTAAACCGGTATGTGCCCAAAGACTCCTCTGGAAGTAGATTTCGGTAAATAATTTCACTGATACTAAGTATAAAGTAATATACTCGATTATTTCGATTAAGCGAGACTCGCCTAAAAGTATCAACTGAAAGTACGATTTGATTCGCAAATGAAAACTTACGGTATGCAATAAAGAGATTCTCTCTAAGTTGCCGCTCAATTCCTTCAGTTTTCAAGATATACGATATGGTTGATTTAATAATTTGATTATGTGTGTTATTGCAGTTAAGTTCATCATACGTACACCGCGAATGCCTGATAAAAGGAGAGGTTTTTAATGGACTCGGAAACATTAACTTTCCCTCGTATGGTTCGGATCTCATCAGAAACCGATATATAGGAGCGGTCTAATCCACTTCTAAAAAGTTCGTCAAGTGCGCCACATAGTAATCTCACTAGAAAGTTGATAGTGGATATATCGCTAGAAGCGTGAATTTCTACTAAACTTTTCTCAGTTAATCGGTTATAAGCGTAACTTAACAAGTAGTATACATTCTGGACAGGTATTTTCATAGTTTTATTCTCTACGAATCAGTTTGTTTACTTCGTCTTCAACCCGGTCCGGCTGGTCATACCAGTACTCCTCAAGGAGAGGTTTTATTTCATTTTTTACTACATGCTCGTACCAAGTTTCATTGACTTCGTCATGTTCCGAGGGACAGAAATAGCTATGACCGATTTCATATCCTCTTCCAAGAGTTTTATCTCGTAATATTGTTTCATTTAATTCTTTTATTCGGTTCACAATTTGATCCGCTAGATATTTCGGAGCAAGTTTATCCAACAGAAATTGTTTAAATCGCATACTTGAAATTTTAGATTCTAACGAAATAAATGCAAACCTTCTCCTCAAAGCAAAATCAACAATTGACAGGGAGCGGTCAGCCGTATTCATAGTTCCGATTATATAAATATTATCCGGAACATAAAAGTGAGGTTCATTTTCGTTCCTGTAAGTTAAATGAATTGCGTTATCCTTTCCTCTCTTTCCTTTCTCAATTAACAGCATCAATTCTCCGAATATTTTACTTAAGTTCCCTCTGTTTATTTCATCAATAATAAAGACAAATTTTTTATCGTTATTAGTATTCTCCGCATTTTTACAAAAGGTGTAAAAGATACCGTCATTCAATTCAAATTGACCGGATTTTGATGGCCTATAACCTCTTATAAAATCCTCATAGGAATAAGACTGATGGAACTGAATCATTTCCAACCTTTCATCATCTTTCTCTTCAATGCAAGCAAAACCTAATTTTTTAGCTAAATACGTTTTTCCAACACCAGGAGGTCCCTGAAGAATAAGATTTCGTTTATATTTTAATACCTCCAGCATGGATTCAAGCTCATGTCTTTCTAGAAACGAATCTTGGAGTGCATCTTCAATGGAATATGGCTGGATCAATTGTTTCATATTTATTTTCTCAGTAACTGAAATTGAAATTGAATTTTGATCTGCCTTACGTAGCTTAAACCACTTTTTCGTTCCTTCCCAATTCTCATCAACAAACTCAAACTTACCTATTAACTTCAAATCTTTATTCGAGCCAATTACCGTACTATCTTTTACAAACAGATAAATTGGCTGCCCATTTATTCTAGATTCAATAATCGCTTGATTAGAAATGTGATTAAAGCTTTCACCAGTTTGTTTGGCGAAGTATTTCATCTCTACGCCTTCTATAATCCATTTATTTGAATACATACCATCTTCTAAAGTAGCCTTAATGAAAATAGCTCTTTCATCGTTGATATCTTTTTTTATCGGATATATTCCATTCTGTATGTTATAAAATTCGCTGAATAGTGCTATTTCAAAGGGACTATAGTACTCGCCAAATTGAAAGTCTGCTAACGTTAAGAACTCTTCAGAATCTTGGATTTTCGGCAATAATTCACGGAAGACCTGATCAAGTGGCTTAATTCCACGCGACTTCATTAGAGTCTGGATTTCCCGTCTCGTGTCGCTCATTTTGCTAATATATTGTGTTAAAAATTTAAATAGATCTCCTTCTTTTTTTATAGCTAATAGATACAGTCTTAAATCGGCTAAACTTTTTCTTATGTTTCCATTTGATCCAGGATCGATTTTTACTTCATCGATCAGGCTTATGATAGGGCTGATCAAATTCTCCATATTTTTCCCCCAATTCATATAAAAGCACATCCGGCAGCGTATGAAATCACTGCCGGAAAACACATTCCTTAGCCCTACGTAGACTGCGGCAAACTGGACATTATAAAAATACCACTTATACCCTCTTCTATTGCTAATGCATTACTTTTTAACCCGCGTAACTTCTCCTATATTCGACGCTTTTTTAAATCCAACTTTTGTTACATCTCCCGGCAAACCGTTTACCTTTGTTACTTCTCCGTTACCTACTGATGCAGCTGGCTTACGAACGATGGTTACTTCACCTAAAACGCTTGGGTCAGGAATGGTATCCATTTTATTATAAAAATCACTGTAGAGCGTTCGATTGAGATTTGTGATAGCGTACTTTTTTGTTGCATTGCCGAGAGCCACCTCAATATAAGATACCGCGTCAAATGTTACCCCGGTCCCAATTATTTTTCCTAATCGCTTTTGGACATTGCCGGTTGTGTCGGTACTTAAAAAGATATATGACTCTCCAACTTTGTAATCTTGTGGTGTACTCCGAATATCGTACCGTTTCACAGAGGTTCCCCCTTATTCTTCCCAATTCTCTCGAATTCGAATTTTATCTTTTCCAAAAGGTATCGTAAGCCACTTTCTGTTACTTACATCGTACACACGGATTTGCAGCCAACCTTTATCTTTATCAACCTGGAAGAATACTTTAAAATGATTGTCCATGCCGTTTGGCACAATGGGAACTTCGACAATGCCAATTTGCTCATCCTTTTGAAAAATACGAAGTTTCATAAACGGTGATGAGGTATCAACTAAGCGAAATGTCTCGTAGATCCCATCTACTCTGGCTTCTTCAATTTCAGTAGCAGAAATCTTTACTCCTTTATCGATAATGACTGCTATTTCTTGATTTTGGCCATCCCAGATGCCATAGGGCACGTCCACAATGTCGTCTATTCCAGCAGAAAGGCCATCATTAGACGTAAACCCCGTAATGGCGAGTCCTCTTGCTACACTTGTGAGTGCATCGGTAGAGAGTTTCACTTTATCTTTGCCAAAGATCCCTTGCAGCATGATCCGAAAGGCAGGTATATAGGAGGATCCGCCCGACATGACAACCATATCCACTGACTTGCTGCTGACTTCCCTTAAGCTGGATATGACGAGATCATGCGCTTCTCTCAATTCTTCTGCAATGGCCTCTTCGAAATCGCTTCGCGTAATTGTCATGTTTACATTTAAACGATCGCGTGAGAGGAACAGTGTTGACGTACTCTCGTTGGAGAGTTCAATTTTACAACGATCTAAGTTTTCAAAGAGCTCAACACCTTCTCCCGATTCAAATAAACATTGCAGCAATATTTCATCTTCGGGTTGCGTTTTTGGCAGGTTGAGTTCCCGTGCCAGTTTTTCATAACCATAACGAGGGATAAACAGGTTTGTTAACAAGCGGGTTGTTAACCGGCGTCCGCCAATATGACCACCTTCTTTTGCAAGTACTTCACCTTCTAAGACAGACATATTAATTAAGGTAATATCTAACGTCCCGCCACCGAAGTCAAAAACCAAAACTTTTTGATTTGATTCCAGCTCCAGTCCATAATCGAGTGCTGCTGAAATGGGTTCAGATAAAAAACGGATGTCGCTCTTTTTCATCCCTTCAGCAATGGTGGACTTAATAATTGCTTCTAAAAGCCTTTCTTTTTCATGGTCACTAAAACCTACTGGTACTCCAACTACAATCCCATTTGGTTTATTGTGAGGGACGGCATTAATTTGTTGACTAATACGATCAAACATCATTGCAGCCAAATCTATAGATGTGTATTCTTTGTTTCTGCCAAAACGAAGACGGAAATCATCGTTGTGGAGAAGCCATTTTACATTATCAACGAGTTTGTCCGCGGCGCCGGAGGCAACATCCATACGAGCCCGGCGGCCAATCGACACTACACTACCCGCGGTATCAAATGATATCTCGGATGACATGACTTCACGCGGTGTACCGTTAGGCGAAATAATGAAGCATTGCGGTGTATACCTGCCGCCACTGAAAGCGTCTGTACGCATTAAGGCTATAGAGCAGTTAGTTGTACCAAAGTCAATTCCATACGCTGTCCTAGTCATCTAGATCCCCTTCTTCTTTGCAAATAACGGATTCTACTCTTGGATAATCCAAAATAAAATCGGAACCGCTTATTTCTTTCGCCCGCATGCCCAAGGTCTTTAACATGAATGGCTCGTTTCTTGCACCATCTTTGAGATGAATTCCTTTCTGTGCCTCAACTACATGTCCCAAATGTGAGAACTCTTCTACAGAAAAGAGGCCGATTGTGGCGAGTTGTTTTCGCAGGATTTGAACCATTGGGATAAGAAAATGCTGTTCTTCCTGATATGCAATGAGCTCTGCCGACTTTGTTTCTAACATGCGAACAATGTCCTTTAGCGCCTCGCCGAACTCTTGTACCGTGTAGACTTTTTGATTTCGTATTTGCCTCTCTTGTTCTTGTACGCGGGCAAACAAGTCCTCATTGGCTAAAGACAGCTCCGTGACTCTGCTAATAAGCGTAGAAATGATTCGACTCGTCGCATGGGAGCGAATACGCGGCTCCAGTACCCTGCGTGCGATTCTGTTATTTTCTATCCATTCTAATAGTAATCTTACGGCTGTTTGAGCAAGTTCATCCCGATTTGAAATGGCGAGTGTAAACAGACCTTCAGCCACTTGCTCTACATCGCCATCTTTGGTTAACTGTTGAATAATGAATCTATGTATATTTTCATCTTTCAACTCGGATAAACATGAGAAATAGACATTGTAAAGGTTAAAGCGCATGATGAGTTCAGCAAAAAGGTCTGGTTTTAGCGAAAACTCCTGCATCAATTGAATACCTTTCTGAATAAATGCCAGCCTCGAACGTGTACCAAAGGCTTCATGTACGTAGATAATGCGATCACTTACTGAAAGAAAGCATTCCACGTTTTCTGAGATTAGCAGCCATAAGGACAAAAAATGATCTGCCTTTAGAGTATTGGATTGGATGATATTCACTTTTTGATCCTCGTCAGCAAGCAGAAACTGAGTGTCCAAAGAATAACTTCTATTAATTTCAGGATGTGCATTACTATTCGGTTGCTTGAGAGGAAATTTTAATAACCTCTTAATAAAATGCGGCTTTATGCGTGCTTGTTGAATGGTTTTTCCAACATGTACTTCCGATATTTCCTCTTCCTTCACCTTGTAAGGTTCAGCCTTATTAAGTTTCTGATGAGAATAGAATACATCGCCATACAACTCAAGCCAGCGGTTTCGAGCTTCTTGGAGGGCAGAATCAAAATCCGGCTTATCTTCAGCTATATTGGTTCTTTTAATAAGAGAAGCGAGCTTATTTCGAGTATTTTCATTTCCAGCTAGAAATTTAACAAAGGGTAGGACTTCTGCCGAGGGAATGAGTAATTGACCATAAAAGAAGCTTGGATGTTTAAAAACAACAACCGGGTAATCTTTGAAAGTGTTTTTTTTATAAACAAGATAGGCATAAACACCCGGTATTCTACTCTTTATAAGAGATCCATACGCTTTACTGTTATCGCTAAGATTATTTTCAATGATACTTAATGCATATTTTACCAGCGGATGTTCCGGCGTTTTGCTCAATTCTCGTATAAAGGCATCGGTTTTCTTTTCAGAACATAATTCCATAAAGATGTAGCGGCAAAATTCCTTTGAACGGATTGATTCATGCTCGGTAGTCATAATTTGAACGAGCTGTTTAAACTCTTCGTTGCTTAATTCATTCATTTTTGATTTTTGGTTTTCTTCAAATATTGTCGCTGGATCCACTTTTTTCCCCCCAATTTGTTAGTTGTTGAATATCTTGATCCAATGCTATACTTGCTCTTAATTGATGACGACGATTGTTAAAAAGCATCATTAACTCCGTCTTTAAACCTGTTATTAAAGCGTTTTTATTTATAACGGACGGTTTGTTGTTTGCGCCTTCGAAAAAAGGGTGATACCTTTCTTGATAAGCAGCGTTCGCAACGAGAGAGTGTGTTTCATTAAATAATTTCATTAACTGTTGAACACACCTTTTTCCCTCCGGAGACAGTAACCGCTCAATTTTATACAACTCATGAATCATAAAATCCAACTCATTTTTTGCCTGAATTAATTTCGTCCATTCTTCTTTGGGGTTAATCTCTTTATTTATGTTACTTTTTGTAATGGTGTTTTTTCTGTCTCTCTCTTTTGATCCCCGTTTGAAAACAAGGTCGTCTCGCACTTGTCCAAAGGCTGTTTGCAACCTGTTCCATCCCCGACCTATTCCAATTCGATTGACGGATGAGCGGGTTTGCAGGGTCCAATCATCTTTTTCTGTTGTCATAATGACCAAATCCCAACTGTTATAATTTTTCCAAACGCTTAAGTCTGTAGAGGTTGCGATTCATTTGATCAAAGAAAGGAGACGGTTCCCGACCGCCGCAAGTCATATATAAAAGATGTTTCGCTCGTGTCATCGACACATAGAAAAGCTTCCTTTCGGTGGAGAGGTATTCATCATCCAGTTCTTGACGTCTGCTTATATAGGGAAGAATTTTGTTTTCTAATCTCGTTAGGATGACTGTATCAAACTCAAGACCTTTTGCAGAATGAAACGTAGTTAGTTTTACGCCCGGCGTAAGTACATCTCCCTCTTCATCTCTAATGATTTCACTTTCGATGCCATGCTTTTGCAGTTCCTCTTGAAAACGGTTCAAATCTTCCCAAAAACGCGACAGCAAACCGATGGTTTGTTCATTATCTTCTTCAATACTCTTCTTTATTAACTCAACGACAAATTCATCTTCATGAAGACGGTCTTTTAAATAAAATACGGACGGAATGGTTCCCTCGACGTCTGGCGTAACTGAAGGAAGATACTCTTCATCATTTTCATCAAAAAGCGGATCCGACTGTTGAATACTTCGTGCCAATTCAATGATTTGTTTGGTCGAACGGAAGGAGTTGTTGAGGAACTTGCTTCCTTTGCCCCTGATATTAATGCCAATGTCTTTCCAAGCAAACGTCGTCTTATATATTTTTTGCGCTTTATCTGCTGCGATTGTCATGCTTTTGAGGGATAGTTTGCGCATAATTTTCATTTGTGCCTCATGTAAATCTTGCGCTTCATCAATGAGGATGTGATCCATAAAGGCGCCTTTTGGGATCCGATCAAAGTTTTGCAGCAACAGCAGTGCATAATCATCAAAATCAACGGCTTTCATCGACTTCAATTTTTGCTGATATTTTTCGAATGCTTGAAAGATATAAGGGCGGTCTTCCATCGTTACCCGCACGGACGCGCCGCGGCCTTTACGATCAGCCTTTAAATAATCTTCGAGCGTTAACAACTGGCGCCCTTTCATCCAGCTGAATTCTTCTTCCCAAAACTTCGTCGATTCTTTATACAGTCTGTACGGCTTCGCTTTTTCAAGAGCCTCAAGGCAGTCTTTAATTACTTTCTTTGGATATTTAACATGCCGTATTTGAATATTTAGCGATTGGAGAACCGGTTTAGCCCAACCGTGAAAATGGTCTGCTTTTATGGCATGGGGATCAATATAAGATGCTAATGAACGAGCATACTTCGCAAGCGTGCGATTGAAGGTAAACAACTGAATTTTTGCACCTTTGGATTCTTCCAGGTGTTTTCTTGCCCTTTTTAATAAGACGGTTGTTTTCCCGCTGCCTGCTACGCCTCGCACAAGGAGATGCTCTCCTTTGTAGTCGACACACTCTTGTTGCTTGGCTGTCAGTTGCAAAGATTCCAAGGTCAATCCTTCTTTCTAATCTTCCCACTCATCGTCATCCGAAAAAATTTCTTCAAGCGGGGATTTAATTTTGCTTTTTGAATCATGCCGTTTTTGACTTTCTGTATCCTCCGCGACGATGCTTCGAGCATATTCCGCCAGTTGTACTTTATCTTTTACTGAAATCCTGCTCATCCAATTGGATGCGGCTTGTTCCCAAAAGGACAAAGCGGTTCCCCCTTTACTCATCATCGATGGCAAATTTCGCATCTGCGCACACAGCGGTATGCGGACAATATCTACATATTCCCGAAGCACTGCTTTTCATCTTATTCTGTGCGACTTGATCTTTCAACTTGTTTTTCACTTCACTCAGGCGGCTCCCGTCTGGATCTTCAAACAACTGGTACGCAGGCCTCATAAGATTCTCTTTGGTGGCAGGATCTATAAAGTTACGAACTAAAAATTGCAGTTTCAGGCGGCCGAGCGTATATTCAGCATCTTTATACCTTGTTGTTCTTGTTAGTTCTTTGCTGGTGGTTGATCGATCCGCTAGATCGCGTTTGCGCAATTCACTCCATTGCGGAAACAGCAAGGAGAGTTCCTTAAACAAATCGTTGGGATCAGTAAAATTTATACTATCCAGCGCACTGTATAGACCACGAAATAAAAACTCATGGTGAAACTCGCTTTCAAAATCTGCAACATCCTCGGTGATATAACTATAATAAAATCGCCGCGGACAGAGCGCCATTTCCGCAAAAGCATCTATTGGCCAATGTTCCATTTGTTTGATTGCATCATAATATATAACGGGTTGCTTTGTTTCTTCTATAATAGACGTTGCAATATTTGTTTCAGAGGAGCTTTCTTTTACCCCTGCATCACGCAGAAGTTCAATGTAGAAGGCTTCTTCAAGCTGTTCATTTTGCCAATCTTTAATCCAAGAAAGTCTGATATGTGATGCAAAATGAAGTGCTGTATACAGTAAGTAACGCCGCTCATTGAGTTGCTGCTCATGGCGCAGCATTAATAGCTGAATGCGTTGATTGTTGCCAACTTTTTGCAAGCTGTTGTGGCTAAAAGGCCATGGCAATAGACCTTTCATGGTCTGAAGACTTTTTTCATGAAGTCCGCAAATATGAATATATGCTCCTTCAACATAAGGAATTCGATCTAGTGTAGTTAAAGAACTAATGAGTTTCTGTTGTTTGAGCTCGTTATCTTTCGAAAATTCTCCGCCCAAATATAAAACGATCGCCTCCGACAAATCTGATAAATCAAAAGACTCTTCAGGGGTGGAGGCAGCCAAATGAACCTCTAACTCTTCTAATAGTTTTTTCTCTTCATCCAAAAGTTCTTCATTGGGAACGCCGTCTTTCACTAATACAGAGATGCTTTCAAAGTGCTTCCACAATTCTACTTTTTGTCTGTTTTGATTAAACAATGACTCCGCTGTATGGAACAGCTTCTCGATCAATGCAAATATCAAGGCCAGCTCTTCTTCTGAAATTTTAAAAAATGAAAAACGTTCGAACGGGATTCCCATCATGCGTTCAAAACGGTCAGCTTTGACTTCTTCTAACATTGAGGCAAAGGAACCGACTGCCGTATCTCTTGATGTGTTGAGTTCCTTCATCCGATTGCGCCACTGATTCATGTTTTTACAGCCCTGAAAATATGGAAAAACACGATGAAGGGAACGTAAAAGCAACTTGCCGTTTACCCCGTGTTCATGCAGCCAACCAGATGCGAAGCATTCGAAGAGTGCTTTTTCGGTTATGACAAAGGTATTTCTTTCACTGTCCCACATGGTGTGCAGATGAAACAAATATTGACCGATAGGGTAGGAAAGAAAATGACGTTCCTTATACTCATCCGGGTAGTATTCACGAAGTCTTGTATTTAATGCTTCCTCTTCAGGCGAATAGGCATATTCTTTCTGATTTTTTTCTGCACCCCACACTTTTTTCTGCTGAGTAATATGCTTCTGGAATGAGGTGAAAGACTCAAATGCCTGGATGACAGCTTTATTCATCGGAAGATAAGCAGCTGATTCGTCTGTTTCAAAATAATGAGCAAACCGTTTCCCCCAACTGTTCGTCTCCCTAATCACGGTGGGAAATGTCCATTTCTCTTTTGCGGGAAGTCCTGTTTCGACATTAAAGAACGTGTCCCAAATAGTATGGACACCCGGTAGCTCATCATTATATTGATTTAAGAAAAGAACCTCATAACCATTTTTGCTGACTAACTGAATAAACTGATACTGCAAAGGGGTAATAAAGTAGAATCCATGAAACACCATAGATTTTGTGAGCTGCGGTTCTCTTTCGGTCTTCTCCCAGCAATCTGCAATGCCGTTGGTGAGAGCTCGCTTAAACATTTGCGATTGTTTCTCCCATGAACCGTAAACCCTATTGTTAAACAATTGGATCGCTCTGTCCTCTTGTTGAAATTCAGACCAAATATCAAGAAACAGTTCTTCCTCTTCGGTGTCTGCGTGCAGATCTTGCGGACGTACTCCGCTTTCGGTAAAGGTCCGAATGCTTTTTAATACATCTTTTTGATTCCGACGGAAAGCTTTCATTCTCTTTTTGTATGCTTCTGACTGTCCTGCACTCTTTTTATTTATGACACCGGTCAATCTCGTGTATTGGACCAGTTGTACGGCAGGTGAGTACCAATCGGGGAGCATTTTTTGAAGCAGCTGTCCAAGTGAAATGATCCCTTTCTCAAAGTATTTTTTGTGTGTTTTGCTTTGGGATACGCCCTCAAACAAGCTGAAAGTTGCACAGACGTGAATAGAAGATTTTATTTGTTGCTCAAGAGGATGATCTATCCAATCCTTTGGTTCGCGATATGCTGCTACCTTCAATGGTTACCCTCCTTCCCCTGCACTTATGAGTCCTGCCCAATTGGGTGATTGCCCTTTGCTTTTTACAATGATTAGCCGTTCTTCTACTCGTGTCATCGCTACGTACAAAAGCCTCGTTTCCTCACGTTTTGCTTGGATCTCTTCAATCGAAGACATGTCGTAATAGAAATTGTTATTGTAGGTTGGATCGTTGAATCCCCCGGAGCGTATATGCCAACCAACATGCCATTCGTTGTCAGCCTTCTTTTCTAACAAGAGCTCGCTTCGCTTCATCCGAAAAACGCTGTCGGTGAATGGAAGAATAACAGTGTGGAACTCTTGTCCTTTGGCTTTGTGAACCGTTTTAATGAGCACGCGGCCTTCAGCTTCTTGTTCATTAACTTTGGGTTGATCTACATCGCGATTGACGGCCCGCTGAAGTCTGAGCCATCTGGCAATGGCGTATAAAGAAACAAACTCATCATCAAACTGTTGATGAAGAAGTTCGAGAAGGAGATTTAATCCTCTTTCGTATTCTATTTCTTGGAGCTGAGCTTCTTTTTCATTCTGTTCCTGTTTCTCTGGAAATGCCGCATTGAGATTCTGCAATTTGCTGTTCGCATATCTTTTTTCAGGTTGTGCATTTTGTATGATTTCCCGCACCACAGAAAATACAGGATTAATACGCAAAAGATCGATTGTTTTCTTCCAATCCTCGGGTTTCTCTAATGGCGAAATACCGCGCAAAAGATTCAGCAGTGACGTTTTATTGCCTTCTGCTTGCACCAAAGTTGACCAGTGAACAGGATGACTGGAATAAGAGGTCGATAACATGTTGGCTAGACTTTTCGGGTCATCGGGGTAGAGCAGTCCCTCGATTAAATGTAAAAACTCGGTGACGCAATCCGACTTAAAAAAGGTACCCCCAATGTCTAATTGGAACGGTATCCTCCGTTCTTCACACCACTGGCGAATAAGGTCTGCTTGAAAGTTCATCCTGACCAATACACAAACACGTTGTTTTTTCGGATCCGCAAGACGGCTTTGCTCAGCTTCAATTAAGCTCAAAACTTCACTCTTAAAATGTAGATCTGATGATTTCATATTTAAATAAATTATTTCTAAAGTGCCTGGAATATCGTTTTTGGTACCGATTAAACGATCCTCAGATTGGTAAACAAGTATTTCTTCTTTACCCCACATCGAAAAAAATGTGTCCATCTTTTTTAGCAATTCCGTTGACGTACGGTAGTTTTTTTTTAGGGAAATGCCATTCATTTTATGTCCAAGTTGATTTTCTAGCTGATCGAATGCAGTATAATTGGCACCTCGAAAGCGGTAAATACTTTGTTTTATATCTCCAACAACAAACAATCGTGAATGAATCGTATTACGGAGCCAAGCGGCAATCCCGATTTGCGTATCGTCCGTATCCTGAAATTCGTCGATAAAGAGGTACTTAATCTGACCGGTTAATTTCGAAATGCTTGTTTCATCTTTTCTGAAGAGCTCCAATTGATGGGAAAGATCATGCAGAGATACGGCGTTATCTTGCTCCTTCGCCTCTTGAAGCCTGTGTGCACACGCTTCAAATACCTGCTGAATTAACTCATGCAGTGTTGCACTGTTTTTGTTTGAAGAGCCCCAATTTATCTTTGTTGCTTTGTCTTGAATGATAATCCCTTTGTTTTCGAGTTCGTTCCAAAACTTTTCAAACAGTTCAATTATTTTATATAGCGGGATTCCCTTAAAAATGGACTCCAGCGATTCATTTTCTAATGTATCTTTTACTTTCTCGTTTAAGATGTCTTCGATGATCGTTCTGCGTTCTCTGAGATAAGATTTGATTTTAACATTTCTGCCAAATCCGCCTGCCGATCCCAGTTCTTGAAGCAAGAATTTCGCAAAGGAATCGATGGTACTGATCCTCATATCACCTAGATCTTCAATCATCTGAAGATATTTAATTTGTTTTGTTAATTTAAAACGCGTATACAGTTCCTTGCGAAGCTTTCTGCGCATCTCGGTAGTTGAATCTCTCGTAAAGGTAACCATCGCAATTTCTCTTAACTTTATGTTTGCCGTATGAAGCAAAAACATAATTCGCTGAATCATAACAGATGTCTTCCCTGCTCCAGCCCCTGCCTCGATACGAAGATCATCTGTCGCAGGTGCATGCTCAGCCAGATACTGTTCGTAATTAAATTTGGAGCCCATTCCAAATAGTATAAGCAACTTATTCTGAGAGGATGTAAATTGACCGTCTATGATAATCGAAAATTCACTTTGTACAGGATCGTGAACATAATAATATAACAGCTCTCCTTCAAAGGCTGTTAGAGCTGGGAACTTATCCTCTTTGTCCGAAAAAATCATTATTTTAATGCCTTTATGCAAAAGCTCTGATATTTCCTTTTCCAAATGGCTGAACATCTGCTGAACTGTGAAAATACATAATGAGTAACAAGGTGTAGGTAAGATGTGTTTGCCAGTAGCATGTTGTGTTAGCTCCAAAATTAGTCCTCCAGACAATAAAAACCTTATACCTAGTCTTTTCGACAAAGTGGCCTATTTTCCTCCCGCTTTCCACGCATCGGATACAAAATTCTCCTGTGATTACAGAAAATTGGAAGGAGGAGGAAAATTACAAAGTGTACTTGCATTAATACCTATAATTCTTTCTATAAGTAAGCCATAATTAAAGATTTGTTAACTAGACTTTCTAGCTTCGTAAGACGTACTGTAATATTGAATACATTAATATATATTCGTTTATATTATTTAATAAGGAAAGAACTGAGGAAGGAGTGACGACGATGATATTATGGGAGCTTAAAGAAATATTAAAGAAACTGCTTGAAGAGAATGAAGAAACGATTATTGTTACAAATACCAGTGAAGTATTTGCAGAAGATGTAATCCACCATATCGACCACCTATTTAAATCATTGAAATGCGACTATAAAATCGAGAAGGTAGTGGATGGCCAATACAAAGTTACACTATTCCAATAAAGTACATAGGACGGAATCCTAACATGTTTTCGCCTATCTAACCAAGGACGTTCCGTACACCAAAAAAAAGTTGTTGGTTACATAGCCACTTTGGGATAATATATCAGTTAAACTGTAGGACCATTGCTTACACGAAAATTATATCTTGACAGGATAATTGTCAATTCTATGTTTTTCTGACAAAAATTGAAATGATTTAACATCACTAGGCGGTGATCTAATATGCAAGCTAAAGATTCACATAAAAGATTGAACCTGAAATATTCATAGCACTTCACTAACAATGCTATAAAAGCAGTAGTGACAAGGGATCTAAGCGATTTAATGGGTCACTTAAAAAGTGAAACGAAAACATGGAAAAAGAGTCCATTCTTTGGTAGTGTTGATGGTGACCAAACACAACAAAACTACAAAGGAGACTCTTCTATGTCAAGTTTACAAGAGTACGGCATGAACTTCAACCCCCGAATGAAAGTGAATTTTGAAGGCGGCGATCTGACTTCGGACGCTGGCCTACTTCTATATAAAGAATTCGACCACAAACTTGGTCTTACTCAGACCGTTAAGCAATTACTCGTTGTACACGATCCCGTTCATCATCGGGATCATTCCAATTCAGATGTTGTGCTCCAGAAGATCTATCAGCATCTGTGTGGCTACCATACCGATGATCATGCAGATGACTTGTCTCACGAACCGTTGTTGACCGCCTTGTTAGCAAAAGAACGGCTGGCTTCTCAGCCGACAATCTCTCGCTTTAATGAAAAGGCGAATATCGCGACCGCCAAATCGTTGGAGAACATCAATGAAATGCTACAGGGCCGGGCATATGCAATCGAGACACGTGATCAGTTTGTGTTAGATTTGGATTCCTCCGGCTTTGCTACCTCAGGTAAGCAACATGGAGCGAACTATAATCATCACTACGCACAAACCGGATTCCATCCGCTGTTTTGCTTTGATGGATTGACTGGTGACTGTTTACGGGCGGAACTTCGTGCCGGCAACGTGTACACTTCCCGCCAGGTTGTACGATTTATGGGGCCTATCCTGAAACGTTATCAATTTTGGGCACCGAAGGCCTTACTTGTCTTTCGCGGGGACAGCGGCTTTGCCGTTCCGGGATTGTTTGACTTTGCCGAAACGAAGGGGCATAAATACGCGATCCGTCTGAAAGCCAATGCCCGTCTGCAATCTGCTGCACAAGAGATGGCAGACCAAGTGCTTAATCCCCAAAAGCTACATGAGAGACAAGTACACTACCGTGAAATCCAATACAAGGCGAAATCTTGGAATTGTGCGCGTCGTGTAATCGTTAAGATGGAACGGCCAGCAGGAGAGTTGATTTTTCAATTCACCTTTATTGCTACGAACATGACTTTGCAAGCACGTAACGTCATTCGCTTTTACTTTCAACGAGGTCACATGGAGAATTTCATCAAGGAAGCGAAGAACGGCTTTGCTTGCCATAAGATGAGTAGCACTGCATTCGAAACCAATGCCGTTAAATTACAATTGGCGATGTTGGCATATAACTTCAACAATTGGTTTCGCAGGTTGTGTTTACCCGAGAGACTCAAGCCAAGTCGTATGGAAACGCTGCGAACCAAACTGATTAAAATTGCGGGGAAATTGATCTATTCCGGCCGCTACTGGACATGGAAATTGTGCAGTTCCTGTATTTATCGTGAGCCATTCCTTGAAACCTTGAACAATATCCAATGCTTGCCTCGGTTCGGTTGATGGCTGGATTTGACTGACAAAATCCAAAAGTAGTACTCCGGCGTAACGGGCAAGTGCGTCCATTTCCACACCACTAAGAAGGAATGTTGCTCATTTTCTCGATAACCGCTTAAAAGATCCACTCTCTGCTATCTCTTAAACACAGATAGGAATGATATCGTGAGAATTTTTATCTTTATTTCCCCAATTCAACTAAGTAGCTTAGGGCTCCATGAATATTTCAGGTATAAGTGGTAAAAAATTTGGATTTTCTTGACTAATAAAAATTATTATTAGTTGCAAATAGGATCACTGCCTGTTAAGCAACAAAAGTAAAAAATCCTGCCAACCTCATTAGCTGACGGGATTTTCTGCTTATAATTTTAGTTATGATGTTAGTTTTTTCCGAACGGTATCTCTTACATCACTTAAATTAATCAAATCTACGAGGGACATGCCCCCAGCAAAGTTAAAATATTTCATGAGCTCTCGGAATCGATCACGATTATAGAAGTCCGGACTGTTTTTCTTTATATCTGCGAGCGTTGACAAAATTGCTTTAGTAAATTCTAAGTTTCTAGAGAAGTTCCGCTCAACAAGATTTAAAGTCAGATCTGAATTATGGAGTAAATTTTCTGTGAGTTCCCAGGGGTTGTCTAACGCCTCATCATAAGTTGTATACCCAAACCACCAGAGTCTAGCTAAACCGTTACGGACAGGTGCTTTCTGCCCAGATAGAAAATATCTAGTTTCCACACGATTTAGTGGATTCTTCTTTTTAGTCTCTTCCCCATCTGGTAGTTCCTCTTCATCCGTAGCTTCAATGGGCCAGCGAGAGTGCATATATTTCCAAAAAGTTGAATGTGTCAAGTAAGACCAAAGACGTTCATTTGAAGCCTCTGCAGGTGACAAATGTTTCAATGCGGCATAGAGGGTTTTGACATTCTCCAGGTCGAAATGTATTGCTCGTTTTCCTTCCACTCGCAGCGAATGCTTTAAAAACACTATCTCGGGTGCCACAATGTTAGATGGTATCGCCCATGACTCATCTATCCAAGGTTCATCTGACTGATATTTCTGCTGTTGGAAATATACTGGAACATTCTTCCTTATTCGAAGCAATCCGAATATCACCATCCAATTGAATGGCACGAAAGTTGAACTGTGGATCGATAAAGAAACTGCTATTGTAAATGGTTCTAATAAAATGTTAGATGTCCCACCGACAATCATTAATCAGCGAACCATGCTGCCCCTCCGCTTTGTTGCTGAAAATCTCGGTAGCAAGCTAGACTGGGACGGCGCAACTCAAACGATAACCTTGTCCTACGGTGGAACTGTTAATCGTAGCAACGATACACCAACGAAATGGTATGAAAAAGAGTATACTCATCAAATTTCCAGCACGTTTGGAACATATATCGACGGTGGAATAGGATTCAGCATTAGCTATCCGTTAGCTTGGGGAAAACCTAAAGTCACTGAGAGTGAAAAGTATGGTTTTAGAACTTATACTACATTTTACGAGAGCAAGAATGTAAAAATCATTTCCTATGGGAACAAGGTGAATGGCACATACCAAGACTACTTAAAAGAATATCAGAAACTGTTGACGCGGAATAACTACACCCCAACCGCAACAGAGATTTCCGTAAAGAATGCTGAAAAAGCATATCTTATTGATTTGGAACCAGGGATGACAAACACAATCAGTTATATCGCTTTTAAGAATGGGGAAGCTTGCCATATAGAGGTAACAATCTCTGAAGTTGGGTTGAGCGACGAGCTCGACAAGGTACTGGACCTTCTTCAAAAGATGATGCAGACATTTGAGCTTAATGCGGCGGTAGGGTGATTGAAAAAAAATATTTTGGCTAAGAAGTATGAAGCGCTAAGTCTTCATACTTCTTTTTTTTATTAGTTCCCTAATTTTTTTTGAAAAATATGATTTTTTTACTACTATCCCAGAATTTTTACATCAAAATTAAAATACGAGGTAATCGATTTTAACTAAAGTCAATTAAACAAGATCAACATTAATGTAAAATAATGAAAGGTTGGTGTCCGTATGTTTCATGATTACGGTGATATTTTAAATGTAGAGGAATTGATGGATATCTTACAAATAGGCCGTAATTCTGCCTATATTCTTTTAAATTCCGGGCAAATAAAATCATTTAAAGTGGGACGAAAACATCGTATTCCACGAGGGAATGTAATAGATTACATTATTCAAAAATGTAAGCAATGATTATTAGTGCAACGCTATACATTGTAGCAAGATAACAAACATTTACAAATAGATACACAAACGTTATCTGCATTTTCGGCATTAACGGAAGCGGCGGTTGTTCTCCATTAATAAAAAGTTGCTGTTAAGGTGATACGGTTTGCTTAACATCAATAACAGCAACTAAGTGTTAAATCTTAAAAAGTCCTAAATTTTTACTTGTAGACAACTCGTCTACAAGATTCAAAGAAAATGAGTCATTTAAAATCTCTCGGCTACAATTCGTCTACAATTTAATCCTAGGAAAAGCAAAAACCCGCTCTATGAGCGGGTTTTTAGTATGGAGGCGAGGGGAGTCGAACCCCTGTCTGAAAACATCATAATACTACAAATTGTTATTAAGATATGTCCCTTGTATCCCATTTAAAAGTCTCCCTTCATTTATTATGTTTTTTTCTCGATCTTCGTTAAAAACCATTGCTTCTCTTTCTGTGGTCCCTCATCGTTAACCATCTCTGATAACCCAATGACAAAAGTTATTTTCTTATTATTCTTCAGTTCGATCTCCACCGTGCAGCTCATGTTATATGAAATAACTTTCGGGGGGCTGATCTTGGCCCGCCCCATTTCTCCCGCATTAAACAAATGAACGTAATTATCAATATAATCGTTTTGATCTTTAGGTTTATCTTTTGCCATCAAATTGAGTAAGTGATTTCCATCCACATACGTTGCGGCTTCATCCAGCTTTCCTTCATTGATTAAATTGAGAAAAGCCATTACTACGTCTCGCACCTTTTCAGGAGACCCAGAATCGCCTATAACGGGTCCTCCTTGTTTATCTAAGACATCCATAGGACGCGAGGCTGTAACAGGCTCAGATGCTTTATGGAACATGTTGGGAAGAACGAATATACAAACCATGATGATCAGCCATCCACCTATAATGGTAGGCCATATACGCAATTAACTCGCCTCCCTGTGAACATAACCAATAGGATTAGCTGGCCTACCATTATAATGCACCTCAAAATGTAAATGTCTTGCCGTTACATCACCTGTAGCGCCCATGATACCTAGTACAGTACCCGCTTTAACTTTTTGACCAATACTGACTTTCAAACTGCCAGCCTTCATATGACCATACAATGTTTCAAGACCACTTCCATGATCAATGATTACTTTAAAACCATATCCATCTTCCGTGTATCCAGCAGCTACAACAAGTCCATCCATAGCTGCTATGTTCGGGTATTCCCGATAATCGAAATTGGATGGAGCAATATCTATCCCTTTATGTAGCTTTAACACATGATTTGTAGGATTTACCCTCATGCCAAAGCCAGAAGTGAGATTCTGTGCGGTCGTTGGCCAAAGCATCTGTCCAGCTTGAACGGGGATTGATTCAACATAATCTCCATTAATCGAACCAACTAAAGGAGTTTCGGAAAGAGCATTACCAAAGTCTCCGTTATAACCGGCAAGGAAACTATGGCTTGGATCGTTTTCCTTAATTCCTTCCGAAATGATCATGACATCATCTGATGAAAAATTATATTTATGTAGAAGGGCATCAAACTTCGTAAAATCCGGTGTACCACATCCGACAATCATGCTTCCCGGACCAGGAACATACGCGACGTCCTCATAAGGTTTCCCTGTGACAGCATCAATCCCACCGTCTAAATCGTATTGAAGTAGATTGTATTGATGCATGATATTTTTAAGTGCCGTTGCATAGCCTGGATCTGTAGCATATGAAGCTTTTTGCAATTCATTGGCAAATTCATACGGATTCTTTTTGGAAAGAGCCGTTTTATAGCGGCCATTTTCTAATAGAAATTTTGAATGATCGGCAAATCCTTCTCTCGCATTTCCATATACGCGGAAGCGGGCAATAATTAGCGTCCAACCTCCTTGATATTCACTGGTACCCATATTCACAGTTGGACCTGTCCAGCCGTCTCCCGCCTGTGCCTTAATCCCAAAGAAGTTAAAATACTTTGAGGTTAACTCACTATTACCCCAACCCCCTTCTTGCACGGCTTGAGCAAGTATAACACTGGCTGGGATGCCACTTTTCCTGCTTTCTTCGATAGCACCAGGAGAGTAACTTATAAAAAAAGGATTTGTACTGTTTCCAATGCCAGTTAAAGGAGCGGCCGCTGGAGAACCACCCCCGCTTGTGTCACCAGAACCACCGAAATTGCATGCCTCGGGATCTCTTTCCCAAACAGTTGTTGTAATTACCGAGGACGAATCACCCGATGAACTGTTAGTCACAGTGGTAACTTGATGGTAAAGTATATCTTCGAGGCGATTCCATGCATGAGCCTTGACTAGCAAACTAAAGTTTGTGTGCGAAACGCTCGTACTGGAAGTGGTATATGCCGATGTACTCGTTGTACCATCTTCATTAATTGTTTCTGTCTCATGAGTCGTTGTTGTGACAGTCGTGGTTGTATTAATGAAATTTTTATAAGTCAGATCAGGTTTTAATGCGCTGGCTACGGCCTCAGGATCTATATCCGTAACATTTACCATTCCCTCTTTGGTTAATCTCATATTGTCAATCGCTTGAACTACAATCATTGGTGGTCGATATTCTGGCAGATCAGTGGTCCTCTCGATAGCCCTTGTGTAGGCTGCCGAAAGCTCCGAGGCGGTTTTAGAACTATCTGCTCCTAGCCAGCCAAAAGTAAAAGACACATATATTAACGCACCTCCAACAATAAAGACCACTACAAGACCAAGGAGAGTAGGAAGTCCAAAAGAAGCGATAAGTGCTGCTGCTGCTTTTGCAAGCAACTTTAATAATAATTTAAACAGCTGCTTGACTAGTTTTTTTACTAGCTTTTTAATGGCTGCTTTTAAAGTTGATTTAAGTTTATCTTTTACCTTTTTCCCCGCTGCACCGAGGGCATTTCCTGAAGCTAAGTCATCGAGCATACTCATACGATATCGCGCCACTGCCCGGGCGCTATTCCCCCTCACTTTGAAAGGGCTCATTCATCCTTAGACGCAATGAGCCTTTAGATAAAATTATGGGAGTGATCGCTTAATAGCAGATGGATTTGAAGCCTGTAATGGATGCTTCAACGTAGGAATATTGACCTGCTTTCTGCGTATGTCCACATAACTTGATGGACGGCCCTTTTCCAAGAAATCGCTCGGACTAACCGTTTTTCCTTCATATACCATTTGTTGTCCCTCGGAATTAAAAGTAACTGCAGGAGCCTCATCCATAAACCCTTGTTTGGTAGCAGATGGCTGCATAATAGGCTTGATCGAGAATGGTTGCCCATTCTCTTTGCTTGCCACATATGGCTTTGCAACAACTTGGCCTTTTGCAAGAGCCGCATTTCCTTTTCCAATATTCGAAATGCGTTCATAATGGCCGTCTTCCCCTTCTCTTGCTAGAAAACTTCCATCTCGCGATTCAACCGTGAATAAATTCTGATCATGATTAAAAGATTTAGGGCTGAGTGGTGTGCCGGCATAGCGAGATTTGGCAAACCCTTCACCTATTTGATAACCGCCTTTTCCTCCAACCACTTCTCCGATTGCACCATATACTTTTTGCATGTTCGATCTTTTAACGGCCGGGTCAGACGGACCAACACCACCAAACATTCCTTTTACAGCTGAACCAACAGCTTCGACACCTTTGACCGCAGCCTTTGTAACGGGATCAGTATTTTGCAGTGGCTCATGATTATTAACTACATCCATCCGATCTGCATAATGTTGTTTTGTGCTATTAGCCCAAGCTTTAGAACCATTAATAGCTCCTTCGGTACCGGCTGCGGCAATGGCTCCCGCTCGATAACCGACGCCATCACCAACTGAAGCCCCTGCTTCCGCGAAGATATGTTGAGCAAGCGGCCCTAAACCAGTACCCATCGATGCACCGGCAATACGCCCGCCCGCTTTTCCAAGCGCTCCGGCAATGCCTCCAGCTAAACGCATACGGTTTCCAAAATCGCCGCCGCCTGTTGCTATTGCCCCTCTACTTCCGCCGGGTCCTCCAAAGCCACCTATCCCCGCTACGGAAGCAACCCGGGAAGCTACATGTTGTCCTCCGCCTCCATACGAAGAAGCTCCCTCACTTTCCGCTCCTTCACTTTTTTTAGTTAAGTGTTCACGTACAGTAGAAAAGCCATTTTTCAGGTCACCCACAGCTCTCCCCATATGCATGAAAGCTCCTAGCCCAGCTGCTGTTCCAGCCATGGCTAATTTTGAACCTGTTTGGCTTGTTGAACCAAAGATAAACCGGACAGATTCAGAAAGTGGAATGAATAAAGCCATGGCGACTGTAACATGAAACCATCCTATATCCTTGTCGAATATATTAAAGAAGAGCCAAAATAAACCCGCATGAACAGCTTGCGCAACAATTTGCGACCATAATTCTTTGAAAGCCGCCATTGTGATCCCTTGAAGCATCGGGTAAAACATGACGGCAATCCAAAGAGGGGCTAAAACGATCATGAGCGAGATAAAGAGAAATCGTTGAAGGTAAAACACTTCCCACCATATGGCTAATCCTCTAGTTGCAAAGGAAACAATTACTTTCCCTAATCCATTCTGATTTGCACTAAAATCTCTCATCACAACCCGCTGCCCATCCGGTACCTTTGATTGCATATTTCCATTGAGATCCGGACCGTAACTAGATAAATCTACCGGATTCTTAATGTCCTGGTAGACCATACTCACGATCATGTTGTTCGCCTTAAAGAAACTTCCGGAAACTGTGAAAAAATTTCCGATTAATACCATTGCCAATAAGCATTTGATAAAAGTTTCAGTTGTCTCAACTTTAAGAGTTGATGAAAGAGGGCTTGTTGAAAGAAGTACTCCGCTTTTAATAATGGCTGCGGTAATGATAAAAGTGATTGCTACAGAAAATAAAGCAAAACCGCGCCGAATCACATGATTATAGCTATCCTGAGTGTACATACCCCAAACTTTATTGTCGCAACCTACCTCATCCTTAAAACAGCTGTGATAAAAAACATGGTCTGCCGGGTCATGAATACCACCGAAAACCGAAAGAATTTGATCAAGGATCCAAAGTATGGGCTTAACATACCAAGGATCAGTATCGGAAACTGGTGCTGCCATAGCAGTTATTGGAAGAAAGATGCTTGTCGTAATGAACAATATCATGAGTACCGCAAATACTTTCCCTCTCGGTTTCATCATTCTTCAGCACCTATCTGATCAAGGACTTCATCAATTTCGACTTCAGGCAGCAATCCATGAGTTTGCAAATAGTCAGGGTCTGTATCAATGAACTTACGCATTTCATCGGAAACGGTAACTTTGACATACGCCGAGCTTCCGCCGACACGGAGAATGCCTTCCCCTTTACTATCGTCCTTTTCAGACTCTGGTGGTCTACGGCAAATAATATCAAGTTCACCTTCCGAGAAATTAAAGATAGATTTTAGCCTTTGCTTCTCATCTGTGGCTATTTGTCCAATCCGTAAGAATAGGGCCGTCGTTGCGTTTTTAACAACAGCAATCCCATTGGGATCATCAAGAAATGGAGTCAAATCTTGTGTAATAATATCGATGCCGCCATTATACTTTCTGGATCGGCGCCCCATATCTTCTACGAATTCCATGCCACCGGGAATACGTTTGAGGCGCCAAGCTTCTTCCGCTTTAACCCGTTTTCTATATTTCCGAAGAGACGGCCGCTTAATGAAATATTCCCAGCCTAGTGTATAAATTACGTAGTTGATTAAATCGTAAATATCACTACCCTCGATGGGTTTGATATTAAAATTAATCCAGCAAACCTCATCGAGCATGTTGTCAATTGGTTTTCCATCGTCAAAATTCGTTTGCCCATCCAAGAGTTTACCATCCGGATAATCGCGTAGAAAACTGCGAAGTACCTTGAGTAAACGCGCTGCAAACGGATCTGTTATTTCCTCATATTGATAAGTTTCAAGATTTCCGCCCCTAGTACAATTCATCATGATACGTCTATATATGTCCGTTAAGGTCATTTCCGGCTTCCGCTGCTTCTTATACTCAATACCGCCTGCCTCATTGCGGAAAGGAACCTTTTCATTTTCGTAGAGAGAGTCCGGATTGTCGTTGATACCAAATTCCGTATAAACATCCATGATCGCTTTCTTAATAACTGCTTTTTCTTCCGACGATAAACCACCGGCAAGCTTATCATAAAATTTAAGCAGTTGCCCGCTCTTTGAACCTAGTGGAACAACTACCTTATTAACCCGACGTCCGTTAGCCTGAGTGACTTCAATCTCTTCCTCTGTTACTGCACATACATTGATACAAACATTACTGCCTTCCCGAATTTCTACTTCTCTGCCTCCCATGAGGCGACAAACAGGGCCATTCTCTCCGTCGGGATCTATCGAAAAAATGCGGTATCCAAGAAGTACTTGCGAAGAGGTTATATACTTATTGCTAAATGATTTACCGCTGCCGCTTGCTCCTACAATCACAGAAGTATAAGAATCTAAATACTTCGCAAAAACATTAAGAAACTCCATCGTGTACGTATGTTTATTGATCCCAATTGGAACACCACCTGAATAAGGAATCTTGGATGAATAAAAAGGAGAAGCGGCAACAAGCGATGTACGTTCAAAAAAACGGCGATCACCACGTTCGTTAAGCCGATTATTACCAATGGGTAGCGTAGATAACCATCCATCTCGCTGACGGTCATAAAGAACGCGTAAATTATGGTCGTTTCCAATCAAATCATCTTGTATGATCATCCCTATATTATCGAGCGTCTTCTCATCCGGAGCGTAGACAGTCGCCACACATGTGCCTAAGAATCCATCATTATAACCATCTGATATTTCGTCTAATAACCGCTTGGCTTGCTCCATTGATTTCTGTGCATCTGCTGCTTCCAGATCATTTCCACTCTTTAACATGTTAACAAGTCGTGCGCCTTCGTCGGTAGCGGCGGACTTGTAAACACGAACGGCTTGGCTCTTAGTCAACTTGGTCATATAAAAAGTAACATTAACGGCGCCTGCACGATAAAGTGTTTCAAGTGCTCCTGTAGTTAATGTTGTTGCTCCAAATTCCAAAATAAAAGAACGAAAAGGATAATCACTAACCGCCCCTTCACTCTGGTAACCAATATCGCGAATATTCGCGGGGATGTCATGGCCATTCAAACCAATCATATCAAAGAAAGTTGAACGCTTAATCTCATGTGAATCAGTTGTATAATCAACTTCCGTAAGGCTCAGCTCAATATTCTTTTTTCCCCTGATTTTATCCAGCAATTTTAGATTCATTCTCCTTGGCCTCCTCCTCTTCTTCCAGATATCGATAAGCTTCACGAGAATTTTCATTAGAGTAGTCAGTCATAACAACGGATGAAAGTGGATTCACCGCTTCAAAAATACGTCGGAATTTCTCAATGCTCCCGGTCTTTTTATGTGTGGCAAAATATAAACTTTCGAATACCGCCTGCTGTTGGCAGACTTCCGCTATACCACCCATACGACCATAATTACTGATGATATTTCCCGATAATCGTCCGAACTCATTTCTGACTTTGACGAGAATTGAGTCTTCATCCATATCACCTAGCATTTTTTCCGTATACTCCAACATCACAATGAAATATCTTGCGTAGTCATATTCCTCAACTCCCTTTTGCCAGCTCTCCATAAACGGAAAAAACATGGTTTGCGCGTACCGCTGAGCAACGGCGTCCAAATTTGGAAAAGCGTCATAATAAAGTTTCATTTGGTCAAAAAGTTCAATCGGGCGTGAGTGAAGGTGAGTCGCAATTTTTACTTCTCTACCCGGCCCAAGTGATAGACTGGCAAGTAAATGCTCATAAGCTCTGTCCGTTTCAGCCTGTTCATCATAGGATCTTAGGTCATAATTGATTGGCTCACACTTAACAGAACCAATAAATTTCCGAACGTCCTTGTTATCAGATTTGAGTTCAACGATATTACCGTACATTTCCTTAATGCCGAGTAAATTTTTGAAATCTCCGAGAATCTCCTTCCCCTTTGCTGCCGCCTCCCGTTTGTTAACTTTCAGTTTCTTGGATTCCCCCCCCATACCAGGGATGATTGGCTTATTATTCATACCCCGATACATAATAAAAACGATAAGGCCAATCCCAACGTACATAAACAAATCCCACATTAACGTCTCCTCCAAACCCCACTCTGGGTCTTCTTATGCCTGAACATATACCATAGATGGCGATCCATATAATGTCCTGTTTGCGGGTGTCTGAATAAAGCAAAAATCACAAATGGAATCACCACAGGCAGACATACAACAAAAAACACAAAATTAATAATCAAACTAAGAGAATCCGTATATACCCACTGGCACAATTGGAGAAGCAAAAGCGCACCTGCGCCAAAATAAACAGTCTGCCGCCAAGAAAAACTCCAATCGTATATTTTCACCGGACGCCGCTCTTTTTCCGTATCAAAAGGCATACGTGCACGCATGCACTTCACTTCCTTTATAGGATGATAAAAGCCCCTACGTCTGTAGGGGCAAGACTAGGGGAATTCTTTTTATTGTGTAGTCGTAGTAGGAGCAGCTGTTGCGGCATTAATAAAGTAGTCAGCCAGCATTGGAGCTTTTGCTATGACAACAATTCCTATAACTGCAGAAATCATAGCTCCAGTTCCGATCGCACGTTTTTGTGCGTTACCTAATGAGAATCCAAAAACGATAGCTCCGCAGACAATACTGATTACACACAGCACAGCTCCAACAATGCGTATGTTTGTGATCCATTTTTTTAGCTCATTCGTAATATCAGTTATTGCGCCGTTACCGGTTGTTCCGAGTTTAGCACCATTGGTAAAGTCATCTGCTAGTGCGGCATGAGGTGAAACCAAAGTTATAAAGGACAAAAAAGAAAACATTAAAGTAAAAACCATTAAGTAAGGTAAAGCATTTTTCCAAAATTTCTTCTTTTTAGACATTCCCGAAAACCTCCTGATTAATAGTTAGCTAAGTTGTCCTACCGCAAACCGAACAGGTTCACCCCCCTTGAAAATGAAAAAGACGCAAAAACTTAACCCTGGGTAGGGTACTGTTTTTGCGTCTTCCGCTCTTTTTATTATAATTGAGCACATATCGCCCAATATTTTACTATTGCTTACACTTATTTTATCGAAAATTGTTGGTTCTGGCAATAAAAATACTTCTTTACATTTTCCTTACTTTTCCTTACACTTTTTGGTAAGGAAAAGTAAGGAGATGGTTAACATGTATTCCGCTTCATTAACAAGCAAGGGACAAATAACAATTCCAAAAAAGTTGAGGGATCATTTAGGATTGAATGTAGGATCGGTGGTAGATTTTACTAGCAATGCAGAGGGTGAAATCATTATGTCAAAAGCAACCCCCTCCGTTATGGATCTCGGCTATAGGGTATTCTACAGAGATAAGGCAGATAACTATTTTGAATGTTTTGCAGACAAAACAAGAAAATCCATTGATCGGGAATGGCTTGATGAAAAAATAAAAACTAGCCGAAAAGACTGTTTCAAAGCCTTGGTTATAGGCGATGATCAGGTGAGTCAACTCAAGAATGCGCTCGACCATCCTATCTACAATCGTTTTATTACAGAAGAATCGGTAAAGTTTTACCGTACCTACGGATTGATTACAGACTAGAATTAGAATTTTGGTATCTTTTAGGCCATGGGCCTACAAAATACATACAAATTGAGTTGTTTTCATGTTTGATCAAGTTATTTTTTATGTGCAAGGAGCCATGAATTATAAGTCTGACATTCCTGTTTTTCTTCTATTCGGGGCAGTTATCATTTACGGACTTTCTAAATTTAACTCAAAGATATGGCTCGCTCTTTCAATCTCTGTTATCGCAATCTTCGCTCTCTTCTATCCTTTTTTCTTTGTTGCTCCTTCGTTCTCTAAGGGAATGGCTGGCATGGGGTTGATCGGAAAGGAATGGCTAAAGGATCAGGAAGTCGCCCGAAGTATTGGAATAGGCTTCATGATTGGCATTATATTTTCCATCATGCTGCTGTACCTGATCGGATCTACCATTGTGGAAATGTTGAAGAAAACCAATGGAGTTTATGTATTGGCGACGAAAAAAGAGCCTAAAGCCAAAGATTACATGAAAGTGTCGCCAAATGAGATATCTGAGTATGCTAATGCCGATATTGCTTTTCTGGAAGCAAAGCTTTCTTCAACCGATATTACCTATATCAAAAACAGCATTAACAATGAGGCTCAAATCAAAACATCCATGGCCTGGGTATGCAAAGGTCTTCCGGTTAGCATCGCGGTGAGAAAGACAAAATTCGATTGCGGAGATCATGCAGCTATTTCCCCATTTCACTCGATCGCATAAACTGTGTGCAATTAAAAAAACGTGACTGCTGAAAATGAAGCAGTCACGTTTTTTGATTTAATCACTCGATAAAACTTTTTCAAATAGTTTCGTGTTTTCCGTCTTCAACATTTACGCTCCTGCCTTTTCAATTTCGAATCATCGGTTATTCCAATACCCAATGCGGCAATGGTTGCCATACTGGCTCGTCAACAATCCAGTCTCAACGAAATTTTCTGCTTCTTGTTTTGTCCGGACAGACTCTTCACGTACGATAAACTGAACTGAACGAGATTATAAACAAAATTACCATTACCCTCGTGCCCGAAATCTTCTTTATAATCAACAGATCTGTTGTGAATGACCAAAAGCAGATCCGTGTTGGATCTGCTTTTGGCCATTTATTGAATTATACAATGACATTCTCGCTATGCTAAACGAATTTACTTATTATCTTTCTTTATATTTAAGAATGCGTTTGCCAAAGCCTCTACATCGGGGGTACCTAAACCTGTAGCTTGATTGTAAATAGTGCCGGCTGTGCCGGTATAGAACCCGTTATCATTAGAAGTGCCGGTTGTATTAAGCGGATGCAGCGGGGAATTAGGCCCTTGTGCAAAACTATAGATTTGTGGGTTCCAGAAACCGACTCGAGTGTTGCCCAAGCCATTAATAAGTGCTGACAAACCATTCAGTTGAGGTGATACGAAGCTAGTGCCTCCATAAACGGCATACCCTAGATTGGTACCCGGCGTTCCTGGATTACTGAATAATACTTTATAGCCTGTATAAGGATCCGCGTTCATGGATATATCAGGCATATTTCGGCCAGTTCCAGTTCCAGTTAAGATCGTTGGGGATGCATCACGAGTGAGAGAAGAACCGTCAGAATTAGTTGTCCATTGCTTTGTGGAGGTATAGGTGTTTACACCAGAAACTCCTTGCTGATACCACGGCGTTGCAAACATTTTGCTGAAGCCTCCGCCTCCGCCTACAAGGTAGCGATCACCCCAGCCTATCGGATTATTTAAGCCGCGAACATCGAAATAGCCGTAGAGATAATCCCAGCCCCAAGCCCGCTCTTGATCGTTATGAACATCATAATTGTATTTGTTCGAGTGGAAATGGAATGGTAGCGTTGTGCCGCCAGCAGCTGTAATATACGCGCTGTCTGCAGGATTATCGACGGACAGTGAGGCTACTCCCGGAATTCCCGATCCCAACCCGAATTCACGAACAGCATCATAGGCACCTTCGTCACCTGATGCTGCAAACATAGAGATGCCCTGAGCAGCGGCTTCCATGAATAGCTGATTAAAGGCTTGAGCATATTCAGGAGTTTCCAATTGCAACTGAACAAACAGATTAATTGCTGGTTCGCTTTCACCCCAGCTTACAGATACCTGCTGTGCGATATTTTCACTGATGGCCGTTGAAAACGTATCAAGAAATCCAGTATCAGAGTTAGGACCCACATAGACACGGATATCGGCCTGCGGTGCGAGAGCACCGGACTGCTCAACATCGAGTGTCGTTTCGTCATATCCGTTCCACCCGGAACCGCCATCCACATTCACCTTGGTAATGCGATTCGGTTTAACCGTGATATGTTGATCATTCCAAAATGCGTATGCATCATCTACATTAAAGTCAGCCAAAGTCACGATGCCAATGGTCTGTCCCGCACCGGTTGCGCCTTTGTCATACAAAGGTTTAACATTATATTTACTGATTAAATCGCTAGGAGACAAGGCCAAGGGACCTGTAGGTGTGCTTTCATCCAAAGCAGCCGGTTGTTTAACAGCTCGAGAAGAAAGATTGGAGTAATTGCTTAGCCCAAGAATACAAAGGATGTTATCCGCCACAAGAGACGGTACTTTGGGTTCAGTTTTCGTTCCGTGATAGTCTTTGCCTTTATAGTTGGCGTATTGAATGACGACGTTAAATGCCTGATTGAATTGTCCGGCCGTACCGTTTGCAGTAATCACTAAATTGTTCGCATGAACCGAGGTCTTAATTCCGAAGTGTGCTAGGTACTCCGTAACCGCTTTTAGTTTGAATGGCTCCGGAGCAAAGAGTTTTTTAAACTGATCCACACCTAGGTACTCTCTGAAATTTTCACTTCCTGGGGTTGTGATGTACTTTATGTACTGAGCGAGTTTACCCTGATCTTGAATCTTCATTACAATGTCCACCGTTTCTGGTGTATCGGCCGGAACGCCTCCAAAATAGTCTGAATTTTGTAGAATTGTCGAACCTACTCCTTGTGGTACGGATTTCTCAGGCGAGTCAGCAAATGCGGTTGGAATGCTTCCAAGAAGCAGTGTACTTGCTGCAGCCAAAATTAAAATTATTTTTCTCATTTTCTGTTAACACATCCTTTCATTTGCAGTTTCTTTCAAACCTATTATATCACCCCCAAATCGATTCTCTCTATCGCTAAAAATGATAGGTTTTGTCAGATTTATGAGACCATAGTATTGTTTTTTTTCCAACAAAGAATAGGCCCCTTTAATAATATTGATCACTGGCAACTTCACCACAAAGGAATCTACATCCTTTGGACACATCCACTCCTACACTAGATAACAACCTCTAATTGATATTTCACCGACACTCCCACGATGGTTCCAAACCTAAAGCTTCGCTTGTGATGCGAGGTCATTGCTGTACCAACTCAAACATGGTCATTGGGGATAGTGGAAGAACTGTTTCTTTTACGGAATCCTTGCCCCTAAAACCGCCACGCTCTCCAGGCTACTGCTTTAAAACGTCAAAAAAAAGGCTATCCAGAAAAATGGATAGCGTGATAATACGAAAAACCGCCCTTAATTTGGCGGTTAATTCAGAGAGTCGTTTCCCGTTTAGTTCAATTTTTTGTAAGTTCCATTTTTAGCTATCGTTTCCGTCAGCATAATAAGTTACGTTAAACCACAAAATCCAATCCCTAGCACAGACCAAGCCCAACCCATAACGGAATGGGTAAGCCAATAGAACAACGTTTTTCAAAGCTAGGTTTAGTATGTTAATCGCCGCATTTACGTCCCGATCTGCAACATATCCGCAAGAACATTGATGCGTTCGTTCGGATAGTGTTTTTTTGACGATTTCACCACAGTACTTCTCTAAAAACAAACTTTTTAGCCTTGTATCAATTGGTTCTTTGAGTACCTTTTTTCGATATAATGTAGTTAATCTAACATGTTTTAAAGAGAGAATTTAAGAATTTGCTCTTAACATCCCTAAAGGGATACAGAGCAAAGTGCCTTATATCCCCATGGCTAAAGCAAGGGGTTTTACGGCGAATTTGATAAATGAACAAATTCGTATCTATCGCTATATTTTTTATACCGGTAAGCAGTGTTGATTTTACCAACTTTCTCTCTCCTTTTTGACATAGTCATCCGCTCGTTCATTTTCCCACAGATTTTTACCAAGCCCCCATAACTTGTCGGAGAAGGATTTTGGTTTTGGCATAACTATGATTTCAGATCTTACATCGTCATACTGCCAAATCAACTTGTCACCAATATTCAATTTTGCTTTACTTCGAATTTCTTCCGGAATAGTTATCTGATACTTCGAGCGAATTTCGCTTTCTGTTTTTATAATATGATCCATCTCATTCATTCCTTTCTTTTTATCTCACTAAGAAAACTTTATCATTACTTACTTACAATTATATAATCCAACAGGGATAATTTGAAGCGAAATAGAAAAAGCCAAAAGTATAAGTTCTTTATTTTAACATATCTGATACATGATTCAATAATTGCCACCAAACAAAGGAGAGCATCATAATTCTGCTCTCCTTTGAAGCGGTACTCCTACCTCACATGTTAAATGTAATCTGTTCTGCTGTAATGTCGTTATTAAAGATAGCATCAAACAACGATACTTTATGTTCAGGCGTAATTTCCGCCTTCACCTCGGGTACTGGAAGCAATTGGTCAAAATACCGTTTAACTGTCTCCAAGTACGCATCTTCCATAGGGTAAACCGGTGATTCATAGGTCTCCTGCAAGAACGAAGATCGAATACCCTTCACCACAAACAAATACATTTCGTAACTTCTTGCAAACACTTCTGTATTTCGGAGATAGTAACTAGCATTATATTTTGTTTTTCCGAACCACTGTGCTAAAAAATGATCACCAGGAACCAATTGACTAACATTCCGCCTAACCATTTCCACATATGCTTCATAGACAGGGAGGAAATCAAAAGATTCACTAAGTAACCTACCATCTAGCCTGAACGTGTAATCATTCATATGACCAATTTCATGAAAAAAAGAGTCCGGTCCGTCCAGGTCGATAACCAAAGCTTTAAAAGCGGAAAAGTAAACGCCTAATGCTCGATAATTCCCCAGTTTACGAATTCGAAACGAGTGGTCTTTCATAACCGGCAGAAAAGTCAACTTCCGCATTTCCCCCAGCTCTTTTTCAAGTAAGGAGAATTTCTCCACTTCAACGTCATTGTCCAGTTCAACAGTGGCAAACATCGATAAAAACTCGTTGTCTTGCATACGCTGCTGAATCTTTTGGGTAATGTTTTTCTTGGTCTGCCAAGCACGGCTATACTCGTTTGCTGAATTTGACATGTGCTCTGCATCATCGCGTAAGTAGGCCATATCCCGAATAAACATGGGTATCATGATATTCCTAAAATTTATGCACGCATCACCGAAATTCGTCTCTAAATCACCATTTTCCTTCTCTGTTAAGTAAAAGAGGCAAGCTGGGATCTGGCAATCAACTTTCGGGCCTCGAAATTGTTCATACCCAAAATGTTTCATTAGGGATAGCAAATCTTTAGCAAATGATTCATCCTTCGGCATGATCGTGGATTGTTGCCGATGAGATTGTTCAACAATATCCTTTACTATGCGATGCTGCATATACTCCTTGTTGGCTTTCGTATATCGAATAAAGGCATTGTAAGCGTAACATTCGCCAAGCAAGCGCTTAATATCAAAAATGCGATGGTATTCTTTCCCTATATTCCTCCAACGCCCATTATGATACTTTTCAGGTATCTCTCGATGAAGCAAGGAAAATCCTTCAAATAAATTCTGACCCGTATCATATGAAACCTTTATAACATGCGCTTCATTTACTGCTTCCGGATTCGATTTAATAATGGATCCTAATAACCCCAACAAATTGGGGTAATCACCAAAATCATCGATAATTTCAAAGGTTACCTTCTTCGGCCCGAAAGATACTTCTTCGCAATTTGATAGGTTGGCATCAACCGATCTGAATTTCTTAATAACCGATAGAACATACTTTTTCCAGAGTTCATCCCAGGTATCTTCAATATGTGCCGTAAATTTAATATCGGTAAGTAAACTGTGAATGCCTTT